>JAGNNB010000151.1 GCA_017990865.1 Lysobacteraceae bacterium | reverse complement strand
GCTTCGCGCAGATGCGAGGTCACGGGCGTCCAGGCGGCTTTGCGATCGGTGTCGGAGATGCGGGCATCGTTCGATTGCGCCAGCGGCGCCCGACAGGCCACGAACGCGAACGCGCAGCAGAGCAGCGCGATGCGGCCCAGCGATGCGCGTAGCGCGCGGCGTGCGGAACGTTTGCGATGGAACGTACGCGGCGCCGACATCGTTCGCTCCGGGAAAAGTCCGCTCAGCCTGCGCGTCGTCGCTGCGATCAGCGCCTGCCGATGGTCACGCGCTCGCGGTCTTCCAGATCGACGCAGGTGCGCACCGCATCGAAACCCGCGGTGCGCAGCAACTCGCGCACGGCATCGCCTTGCCGCCAGCCGTGTTCGAGCAGCAACCAACCGCCGGGATTCAGATGCGCGGGCGCGCCGTGGACGATCTCCGCGATGGCCTCCAACCCATTCGGCCCGGACGACAACGCGCCCGCGGGTTCGTAACGCAGATCGCCCTGGCGCAGATGCGGGTCGTCGTCGGCGATATACGGCGGATTGCTCGCCACGATGTCGAAACGCTCGCCCTGCAGCGGCACCCACCAGGGGCCTTCGCGGAAACCGACATTGCGCAACCCCAGGGCGCCGGCATTGGCGGCGGCCACGGCGAGCGCCCGGGCGCTCAGATCGGTGGCGATCACCTCGGCATCGCGCCGTTCGGAGGCCAGGGCCAGCGCGATCGCGCCGCTGCCGGTGCCCAAGTCGGCGATCCGCAACCCGGCCGCCTTCGGCGCGCAGTCCAGGGCCAGCTCGACCAAGCGCTCGGTTTCGGGGCGCGGAATCAGCGTGTCGGGCGTCACCGTCAGCTCGAACGCCCAAAACCCGCGGCGGCCGGTGAGATACGCCACCGGCTCGCCGACTTCGCGGCGGCGCAGCAAGACTTCGTAGGCTTCGACCTCGGCAGGGCTGAGCGAGTCGTCCCCGTGGGCGTACAGCCAACTGCGCGCCCGGCCCAGCGCATGCGCCAGCAGCGACTCGGCGTCGGCATGGGCGTCGCTTCGTGCGTCGGCGGCAGCGTCGGTCCGAACGGCTCCGCCGCCGCCCAGCCGCGCTTTTGCCGCTCGAAGCGCTTGCGAGACCGTCGTACGCGGCGCGTTCGAGCCAGTCGAAGAGGAGGCAAGATCCATCCGACTAGGGTAAAGCGGCGGGCCTCCCTGCGGGCGAGGCCTTAACGATAGTTAATAGCTATCGATTAGATCAAATCAATGTATTTGATCGATCAATTGCCGGCATCTACACTGAGCGCCGTCGTAATTCATCGAACCTATCGATAAGACGATTTTGATTGGGCCAACTTTGGTCCATCTCCCATCCCCACAGCGCCAAGGAACCTTCGATGTCCCTCATCAATACCCACGTCAAGCCGTTCAAAGCCACCGCCTTCCACGCCGGCGAATTCGTCCAGGTCAGCGACGAATCCCTCAAGGGCAAGTGGTCGGTCCTGATCTTCATGCCGGCCGCCTTCACCTTCAACTGCCCCACCGAAGTGGAAGACGCGGCCAACAACTACGCCGAATTCCAGAAAGCCAACGCCGAGGTCTACATCGTCACCACCGACACGCATTTCTCGCACAAGGTGTGGCACGAAACCTCCCCGGCGGTGGGCAAGGCCCAGTTTCCGCTGGTCGGCGACCCGACCCACCAGCTCACCCGCGCCTTCGGCGTGCACATCGAGGAAGAAGGTCTGGCCCTGCGCGGCACCTTCATCATCAACCCGGAAGGCGTGATCAAGACCCTGGAAATCCACGACAACGCCATCGCCCGCGACGTGTCGGAAACACTGCGCAAGCTCAAAGCCGCGCAGTTCGTCGCCGCCAACCCGGGCCAGGTCTGCCCGGCGAAGTGGAACGAAGGCGCGAAAACCCTGAAGCCGTCGCTGGATCTGGTCGGCAAGATCTGATCTGCCACGCGATCGAGTCGCGCAGCGCGAATCCACTCTCCGTTTCGCGCTGCGCCCTCCCCCGCCTACGGAGGGGAACACCGTTGCCCCCTCCATTCGCGCTACGCGCGAATCGCCTCCTCCGCCTGCGGAGGAACATCGTTGCCTCCTCCCTTTCGCGCTGCGCGCGACCCCTCTCCCGCATGCAGGAGAGGGCTGGGTTCGGGCGCGATCCCACGTTTACCGCAAGAAGAAGCCGACCATGCTCGATTCCGATCTGAAAAGCCAACTGCAGGGCTACCTGCAGAAACTCACCCGCCCCGTCGAATTGATCGCGGCGCTCGACGATAGCGACGCATCGCGCGAATTGCGCGAATTGCTGGTCGAACTCGTGCAGCTCTCCGACTTGGTGTCGATGCGCGAATCGAACGATGGCGCCGAGCGCACCCCCTCGTTCGCGATCGCGAGCCCCGGCCATGACATCTCGCTGCGCTTCGCCGGCATTCCGATGGGCCACGAATTCACCTCGCTGGTGCTGGCGCTGCTGCAGGTCGGCGGACATCCGTCGAAGCTGGCGCAGGACACGATCGCGCGCATCGGCGCATTGGACGGCAACTACGCGTTCGAAACGTATTTCTCGCTGAGCTGCCAGAACTGCCCGGATGTTGTGCAGGCCTTGAACCTGATGGCTGTGCTCAATCCACGTATTCGTCACGTCGCGATCGACGGCGCGCTGTTCCAGAACGAAGTCGAAGCGCGCGAAGTGATGTCGGTGCCGACGATGTTCCTCAACGGCGAAGTTTTCGGCGCCGGGCGCATGAGCGTGGACGAGATTCTCGCCAAACTCGACACCGGCGCGAGCGCGCGCGAAGCGCAGGCCATCGCCACGAAAGCGCCGTTCGACATGCTGATCGTCGGCGGCGGCCCCGCGGGCGCGGCGGCCGCAATCTACGCCGCGCGCAAAGGCATCCGCACCGGCATCGCCGCGGAACGCTTCGGCGGGCAAGTGCTGGACACGATGGCGATCGAGAACTTCGTGTCGGTGCAGGAAACCGAAGGCCCGAAGATGGTCGCCGCGCTGGAACAGCACGTCCGCCACTACGACGTGGACATCATGAATCTGCAGCGCGCCGACGCCTTGCGCGCTCGCGACGACGGCTCGTTCGAAGTCGCGCTGACCAACGGCGCTGTGTTGACGGCGAAAACGGTGATTCTCGCCACCGGCGCGCGTTGGCGGCAGATGAACGTACCCGGCGAAAACGAATATCGCAACAAGGGCGTCGCCTATTGCCCGCACTGCGACGGCCCGCTGTTCAAAGGCAAGCGCGTCGCGGTGATCGGCGGCGGCAATTCCGGCGTGGAAGCGGCGATCGATCTGGCCGGCATCGTCGCCCACGTCACCTTGATCGAATTCGACGGCAAGCTGCGCGCCGACGAAGTGCTGCAACGCAAGCTGCGCAGCCTGCCGAACGTGGACATCGTGATGTCCGCGCAAACCACCGAAGTGCTGGGCGACGGCCGCAAAGTCGTCGGGCTGAGCTATCAGGATCGCGCGACGCACGATCGCCACACGCTCGCGTTGGACGGCGTGTTCGTGCAGATCGGCTTGTTGCCCAACACCGAATGGCTGAAGGGCACGGTGGAATTGTCGCCGCGTGGCGAAATCGTGATCGACGAGCGCGGCCAAACCTCGCTCCCCGGCGTGTTCGCCGCAGGCGACGCTACCACCGTGCCGTACAAGCAAATCGTGATCGCGATGGGCGAAGGCGCGAAAGCCGCGCTGGGCGCGTTCGATCATTTGATCCGCACAAGCGCGCCCGCTGCGGTGGACAAAGATGCACGCGCCGCGTGAAGCCCGCACGCGTAACCAGCCATTGAAGCGCACTCATCGTGAGCGTTTTTCGAGTCGCGCGTTCGCTTCTTCGGTGCAGCCATTCCTGGCTGCGGCGGCCGGCTGTTTTTCGAGAACCCGCGAAGCTGAACGTCGAACCTGTCAGAAAAGACAGGGCGGTCAACCGTGCCTAATCCGAACGTTTCGGAGTAAGTTTGTTTGCCGCACGATGCGTTCATCTCGCGTGGCCGCCGCGCCCGCATGAATCGTTTCGTGGGCGTTACGGCCGATGGACGCATCGGGCATCGTCCCGACCGTCCCGAGGCTGCCGCATGAATTTGCGCGATTTGAGATACTTAGTCGCTCTCGCCGATCACAAGCATTTCGGCCGTGCCGCGGCAGCCTGTTTCGTCAGTCAGCCCACGCTCTCGACGCAAATCAAAAAATTGGAAGACGAATTGGGCGTCGCCTTGGTCGAACGCGCCCCCCGCCATGTGATGCTCACCCCCGCCGGACGCGACGCCGCCGAGCGCGCGCGGGTGGTGATCGCCGAAGTGGAGCAGATGAAGGAAGCTGCGCGTCGCACCCAGAACCCGGAAGCGGGCACGGTGCGGCTGGGCCTGTTTCCCACCCTGGGTCCGTACCTGTTGCCGCACGTCGTTCCGCGCATTCGCCAGCGTTTCCCGCAGCTCGAGCTGTTGCTGGTGGAGGAAAAGACCGACGTGATCCTGCGCCAACTGCGCGAAGGCAAGCTGGACGCGGGCGTGCTGGCGCTGCCGCTGCACGACGAGCAACTGCACACGGAATTCCTGTTCGAAGAACCCTTTCTGCTGGCCGTCCCCGAGTCCCATCGGCTGGCCGGGCGGGACATGCTCACGATGCGCGACCTGGCGCAGGAGAGCCTGCTACTGCTCGAAGACGGTCACTGCATGCGCGACCAGTCGCTGGATGTGTGCCACCTCGCCGGCGCCAGCGAGAAGAACGGCTTCCGCGCCACCTCCTTGGAGACGCTGCGGCAGATGGTGGCCGCCAACGTCGGCATCACCCTGTTGCCGATGCTCGCGGTCAAACCCCCGGTCGCGCCGTCTCGCGACATCCGGCTGGTGCCGTTCCGCGACCCGCCACCGACCCGTCGTATCGCCATGGTGTGGCGCCGCAGTTCGGCGATGTCCGAATTTCTATCGAAACTCGCCACTGTCTTCCGCGAACTGCCGCAGGACGCGCTGACCTCGCAGCATTAGACGCGTCCCCGCCCGCGGGCGGATCGCGCAGCGAAGCGCATGGAACGCGGCGCATGGAACCAGGCGCGGCTCGCAGCGGGAATTCGCCAACCGGAAATATTGCACCGCAGCATTCACTCTGCCTATCGAAGCCATCGTAACAATCGATCACGCCTTATCGCCGCAAGGCGTATGCTCGGGATGTGCGGCCTGCGAGCGGGCATCGAAGGATCTACGACGCTTCGCCGAGCCTTTGCCGCACCCTCACGCCATCCGCACGCACTTCAGACCGCCACGAGGGACGACACCATGAGTTTGAAAGGCTCCAAAACCGAAGAGAACCTGAAATACGCCTTCGCCGGCGAATCGCAGGCCAATCGCCGCTATCTGTACTTCGCGCAGAAAGCCGACGTCGAAGGCTATAACGATGTGGCCGCGGTCTTCCGCTCCACGGCGGAAGGCGAAACCGGCCACGCCCACGGCCATTTGGAATATCTCGAACAGTGCGGCGATCCCGCCACCGGCCTGCCGTTCGGCGATACCGCGAATAACCTGAAAACCGCGATCCACGGCGAAACCCACGAATACACCGATATGTATCCGGGCATGGCCAAGACCGCGCGCGACGAAGGCTTCGACGAAATCGCCGATTGGTTCGAGACCCTGGCGAAAGCCGAACGCTCGCACGCCAATCGCTTCCAGAAGGCGCTGAACGAGTTGGGTTGATCCTCATTGGGTCGAACCCGTTCGAATCGATTCGTTCTCCCTGCCGCCCCAGAGCTGGGGCGGTTCTTCGCCTCCCCCGGATCGCCGCACGCGGTTCGGGAGAGGCCTTTCTATTCCGCCGCTCCGCAGGGAACGCCATCGGGTCCATCGACCCGCGTGCGCCCATGCGGGGCGACGACAGGCGGACGAATACGCGCTCCGTCGCGAGGAACGCATGAGCCAGACCACGCCACCGTCCGATCCGTCCGCGAGCGCGTCCGCGAATCCGCCCGCCGCGAGCGCACCGCGCGAAGGCCGCCGCGAAGGCAGCCTCGACGCGCCGACGCGGCACCCGCTGGATTGGAAAAATCCGGAGTTCTGGAACGAAACCGCGCTCGAAAAAGAAATGGAGCGCGTGTTCGATCTATGCCACGGCTGCCGTCGCTGCGTGAGCCTGTGCCAGAGCTTTCCGACGCTCTTCGATTTGGTGGACAACTCGTCGACGATGGAAGTGGACGGCGTGGCGAAGTCGGATTACGCCAAGGTCGTCGAGCACTGCTATCTCTGCGACCTGTGCTACCAGACCAAATGCCCGTACATTCCGCCACACGAGTGGAATATCGACTTCCCGCATCTGATGCTGCGCGCCAAGGCCGTGCATTTCCGCAACCACGGCGCGCCGCTGTCGGCGAAGTTGCTGTCCAACACCACGGCGGTCGGCAAACTCGCTTCGATTCCGGTCGTGGTGGATATGGTGAACTGGGGCAACCGCCAGCCCGCGTTGCGCGGCGCGATGGAGAGCGCTCTGGGCGTGCATCGCGATGCGCAGGTGCCGGCGTATCACAGCCCCACCGCGCTGCGTAAACTCGATCGCGACGATAGCGGCGAAGGCGCGACCGACGCGGGCCCGACGCGCGGCAAGGTCGCGATCTTCGTCACCTGCTACGGCAATCACAATCACCCGAAGATGGTCGAGGATCTGGTCGCGGTGCTGCGCCACAACGACATCCCGGTGAAATTGATCCGCCAAAATCAATGCTGCGGCATGCCGAAGCTTGAACTGGGCGATCTGGACAGCGTCAACGACTACAAGCAACGCAACATGCCGGCGATGTCCGCGGCGGTGCGGGACGGCTGGGACATCATCGCGCCGATTCCATCCTGCGTACTGATGTTCAAGCAAGAACTTCCGCTGATGTACCCCGACGACGCCGAGGTGCAGACGATCAAACGCGCGATCTTCGACCCGTTCGAATACCTGATGCACCGCCAGAACGCGGGCTTGCTCAAGACCGATTTCAAGAACGAATTGGGCAAAGTCGCCTGGCAAGCGGCCTGTCACCAGCGCGTGCAGAACATCGGCCCGAAGACCAAGCAAGTGCTGGAACTGGTGCCGGGCACGCAAGTGACCGCGATCGAACGCTGCTCCGGCCACGACGGCACCTATGGCGTGAAAAAAGCCACCTACGCGTCAGCGCGCAAGATCGCCAAACCGGTGGAGAATCGCGTCAAACAGTCGGAAGCGCAGCATTTCACCAGCGATTGCGTGATGGCCGGCGCGCATATCGCGCACGGTTTGAACGATGG
>JAGNNB010000150.1 GCA_017990865.1 Lysobacteraceae bacterium | reverse complement strand
GTCTGGTTTTCGTCTCGCAGGATCGGCGAATCGATCAAATCGTTCCGCGGCTGTTGCGGCTGCTGCGGTTGCGCCTGCTGGGCGGCCTTCTCGTTCGCCATCCGCGTGCTTTGATCGAGCGTCTGCGAGGTGGCTTGGCTGACGTCGAGGAAGGCGCGTCTGGCCTCGGGCGCCCACGGATCGTTGCCCTGCACCGCGATCAGGCCTTCGCCGTTTTTGCTGCGGGCAACGTGATCGATCTGGGTCAAGCCGCTCAACTTGGCATCGACCGCGAGCGCACCCGCCGCGCGTTCGAGCTCTTCGCGCGACTTGAAGCCGCCGTTCGGACCCAGTTGCTCCAGGTTCGTCAGCGCCTGGGTGTACAGCCGGTTGTCCGGGTGGCCGGCCTGATTGATTTGCGGCGCCGGTTCGGGCGGAGCACGGTCGGGCGGCGCACGGTCGGGCGAGGTCGGCGGAACCGGCTGCTGCGGGTTGTGGCCGGTCGGCGCATCCGGCGTCGTGGGCTGGGCAGGCGGCGCACGGTCGGGCGAGGTCGGCGGAACCGGCTGCTGCGGGTTGTGGCCGGTCGGCGCATCCGGAGTCGGTTGCGCGGGCGGCGCGCGGTCGGGCGAGGTCGGCGGAATCGGCTGCTGCGGGTTATGGCCGGTCGGCGCATCCGGTGCCGCCGGTTGCGGCTGTGCGGGCTGCTGCGGTTGCGCAGGCGGAGCTTGCGTCTGCGGATCGGCGGTCAAACTGATGCCCAGCGCGCGCGCGGTGTTCTGTCCGACGATGCCGTCGTCCGTCAAACCGTTCGCGCGTTGGAACGCGCGCACCGCGTTTTCGGTGTTCTGGCCGAACCTGCCGTCCGTGCCCTGCGTGTCGAAACCGCGCTCGGTCAGCGCCCGCTGCAGTTCCTCGACCTTCGGGCCGCGGTCGTTGCGGTTGAGTACGCCGTCGGCGAGCGGATCGCGGCCGCCGGGCGCGCGGTCGGTGTAAGGCTGCGTGGGATCGCCGCTCAACGCGCGATAGGCGTCGTTCGGATTCATCCCACCGCGGATGTTTTCCTGGTACTGATCGCGCATCTGATTGAGCGCGCGGCCGACTTGATCGGCGGTGATCGAGGCGCTGTTGCCGGCGGAATCGCCGTCGTAAACGCTGCGCCCGGTGCGCGGGTCGGCGATGCTGGCGAATTCGCGCGCCAACGCCAATTGCGCGGACTGCAGGCCCTCGGGGCCGCTGGTCTGGCCGGTGATGTAATCGCGTACCTGCGGACGTTTTTCGTCGATCAGGTAATCCGCGAACATGCGCTCCTGCAACTGCGGGGTGAAGCGCTCGTTGGGATCGATGCCGAGGTTGTTCACCGCTTCGCGGAAAGTGCCCGGAATCATCTGGTACTTGCCGACCGCGAACAGTCTGTCCGGATCGCCCCTCTCCAGATCCTGACGACGCATCACTTCGCCCACGGTCATCTGCGAGAAGTCGATGGTGGCGCCGCCGGAGTCGCCGGCGCGACCGCGATTGAACGAGCCGTAGCCGCCCTCGCCCGAGGAGATCAGCGCGCCGAGCGGATTGCTCGGGCCGAAATCGTTGGGGCCGCCGGTCACGGCGCCGCTAGTGGGGCGGTCGGGTTGCGCAGGTTGCGCCGGCTGCTGCGGTTGCGCGGGCTGCTGGGGCTGAGCCGGTTGTTGCGGCTGCGCGGGCTGCTGCGGCTGGGTCTGCGCGTCGGCCGTGAGGCTGATACCGAGGGCGCGCGCGGTGTTCGCGCCGACCACGCCGTCGTCCGTCAAACCGTTCGCGCGCTGGAACGCACGCACCGCGTTCTCGGTGTTCTGGCCGAACTTGCCGTCCGCGCCCTGCGTGTCGAAGCCGCGTTGGGTCAGCGCACGCTGCAATTCCTCGACCTTCGGGCCACGGTCGTTACGGTTGAGCAGGCCGTCGGCGAGCGGATCGGCGTTGCCTTGACCTGGATTGGTGCGGCCATCTTGCCCCTGACCGGGCTGGATGCGGCCGCTGGCCATATCGTTGATGTACTGCTCGAACACGCGCGGGGGCGCTTCCACATGCGCGTGGATCGAACCCGGACTGCCGGTATCGCCCATCCGGCCGATCGTTTGGCCGTACGAAACGAACGTGCCCTCGGGCGGCTGGCTGCCCTGCGCCATGTGCAACGACTGCGCCAACACATTGCCTTGTGCGTCGCGAATCTGCACCGTGTTCCACGGATCGTTCAAGCTGTGGATATACCCCGCAACCGGCGAGGGAATCGTCGGCGGATCGACGATGAAGTCTTTCTTGACGTGCGGTTCGGTGCGGCCGCGCGTGCGCACTTCTTCCAACTCGCCGTCGATCGTCTGGTATTCGCGACCGGCTTCGCGGCCCGCGCTCGGGTGATGCTTCTCGAGATCGTCGTAACTGTTGACGCGTTCGACGCGGCCACCGACGCTTTCGGTGATGACGTAATTCGGCATTGCGGCTCTCCCTGTTGTGAAGACGGTATTCGAGATGGGGTTTTTCGGGACGGTGCGGTAAGACGGCGAATCGATAGGGGAATCAAGGGCGAATCAAGGGCTCGGGGGTTCCGGATCGCCGGTCAGCGTCCAGCAACCCCCGCGGGTTTCGAAACGGTACGAATTGCCCTCGGACATGCCGTAGTCGAAACGAACGACGCGCACGTTCGCCGAAGGCGATTCGATCTTGACCGGCAGCGCGGCGGAGTCCACCGCACCCTTGGCGTCTTCGTGATGGAACGCGCCGTCGCGATACACCATGTCGAAATCGCGGTAAGCGTCCGCGGGCACGTAGACCGTGCGCGAAGCGTCGTTGCCTTGATCGTCGGTGTACAACTCGCCGACCTCCACGACCGGGGCCGTGAATGTGCGACGAACCGTCGCGTCGGCCGCGAAGCGCTTGAGGAAGGCGTCGAAATCCTCGTTCGGGCAGGCCGATGCGGCGACGGGCGCCGCGGGGCGCAGGTCCCACGAACGGACCGCGAACGTCGATTCTTGGCCCGCCACGTTCCAGCGTTCGTATGGGCCGTAAGCGCTCACGCGCAAGCGTCGGCCGTCGGACGGATCGGCGAACCACAGCAGACAAGCGCCGTCGCCGCTGCAGCTTTCGGTTTCCGGAAGCGCACCGCAGACCGCGGCCGCACCGCCGACGTTTTCCCAGCAGGCCGGGTCGCGCAACGGCACCCAACCGGCCGCGATCACCGCCTCGCGCAGCCGCGCGTAAGGCATGTCTTGCGACAGTCCGGACAGGAACGCGGGAGCCGCCTTCGCGGCATCGACTTCGACGACGGCAGCGGGTGTCGGCGCGACCTGCGTTTTGGCATCGGCGTCCGCGGAAGCGCTGGCGGCCGCGACAGCAGCGACCGGACTCGCCTCTTGGCGACAAGCGGCCAGCGCGAACGCGCACACCGACAGCACCGCACCCAGAAGGAGCGGACGGAAGGACTGCGGGCGGCGAAGGGATTGCGTCATGGGACTCCTCGAAACATCGGAAAGGCGGTGGAATCGACAGCATGCGCGAAGAACGACTTCTGCGCGGCCGCCGCCCACCGTCCACCCGCGCGTTCGGGCGCGAGCGGTCGGATCGAAAGAAAATGGGTCGAAACAAAATGGACCGAAAAAAAACGGGAGTGCGTGCCGGCGCGAGGCGGGCCTCATGCCCGGCGCGCATGCGGGGGAGCTTGCGCGCGCAACCGCGAAATTCGCGGCCGTTCCCGTGTAAAGGCGAACGATAGGAAACTCGGAATTACGCCGATATGCGCTCGTGCGCAAGCGAAGGCGCGCGCCACGGAGGCGCACACGACGGACGACGGCGGAAGCGTCGGAGAGCGCGAAGGCGGCGGCTCGACCTGCCTTCGATGCGAGCGCCTCCACGGCGTCGCGACGACACCACGGCAGACCCGATTGTGCGGGGACCCGAAGGCTCCCGCGATTTTCGGCAGTGGCCACTGCCCGCAAGCTCGTATCAGCCATGACAACCTCAGATGGATACGATCGATTCGGATTTTGGCGCTTTCGACGGCGCACGGGCAAAACGCTGACGCTCTGCCCGATGGAGCCCATCTTCCACAAGAAAATCCCCGTTCGCAAGGGCCGAGTGTTGGGATCGGCGGGCCGGCGGCAGTGTTCCGACAACCGGTTCCGCGCGCAGCAAAAACAACGGGCCGTCTTTCGACGGCCCGTTGCGCGACACGGAGGTTGCAGGTACAGAGGTTGCAGTACAGAGGTGACGCTTCGGAACGCCCGTCTGCGCCTTAGACCATAACGCTCTTCGGCTTCGACTGGGTTTCGTCTTTCAGCACCGGCGTATCCACCATCTCGTTCCGCTGCTGGTTCGGCTGCGGCGCAGTGGTCTGCTCGGGCTTCTTGGAATCGGCCATCTTGGTGCTGTCGCTCAGCGATTGATTCACCGCCTGGTTCGCGTCGATATTCGCGCGCTTGACGCCTTCCGCCCAAGGATCCGTGCCTTGGATCGCGATCAAGCCTTCGCCGTTCTTGCTGCGCGTGACGTGATCGATCTGCGTCAGGCCGCTCAACTTCGCATCGGCCGCCAAAGCGCCGGCCGCCCGCTCCAACTCGTCGCGCGACTTGAAGCCGCCGCTCGGACCCATCTGCTCCAAGTTCGCCACCGCTTGGGTGTAGAGCTTGTTGTCGGGATGGCCCGCTTCGTTGATCTGCGGCGCACGGTCGTTGCGCAAGGTGCGATCGGACGGGGTGTCCGTGATCTTCGTCGGCGACACCACGTCGGTCACGCGGCCTTCGGCGTCGATCTTCGGCTCGAACTTCGACTGCTGACCGACTTTTTCCAGCGTCGCCTTATCGGCGATGCCAGTTTCCGGCAGACCGTTCGCTTTCTGGAACGCCGACACGGCCGCTTGCGTGTTGCCGCCGTATTCGCCGTCGACCTTCAGCGGCTTGCCGTCCGCACCTTTGTATCCCAACTCGTTCAAGTTGGTCTGGAAGCCGCGCACGTCCGGCCCTTTCTCGCCCGGCTTGAGCTCGCCGTCGGCCGCGGCATGACGCGTCATGCCCTTCTCGACCAAGCGCATCGTGTCTTTGTCGGCGACGCCGGTGACTTGCAGGCCGTTTTCGCGCTGGAACTGCTCCACCGCTTGCTTCGTACGGCCGCCGAAGTCGCTGTCGGGTTTCAATTTGTTGCCGGCCGCATCGGTGTAGCCCAGGTCGCTCAGGCGCGTCTGCAGTTGTTCCACCTGCGCGCCCTTGTCGCCTTGCTTGAGTTCGGTCTTGGCCGCGGCCGGGGAATCCAGGTCCTTCGCACCCTTCAAGTAAGGCATCGGATCGACGGCGACGCCGTTCTGGCGGATTTCGAAGTGCAAATGCGTATCGCCCGCTTTCGGCGTGTTGCCGGTGCGGCCCATGGTGCCGATGACTTCGATATCTTCGGGTACTTTCTGCCCGACCTTGGCGTTGATCTTGTCCAAGTGCATGTAGGTCGAGGTCAGGCCGTTACCGTGATCGATCGTGACCATGTTGCCGGCCGCGCCGTTGTTGGGCTTCACCGCGATCACGGTGCCCGGACGGAAGGATTCGATCGGATCACCGACCTTGCCTTCGATATCCACGCCCTTGTGCGTACGGGCGCCGCCGCCGCGCGAGGTGCCGAATTCGCCATGGCCTTCGCCCGGCTTGTCCGCGTCGTTGATCTTGAAATTACCCGGCGCCGGCCAATTGGTGCCGTTGCCTTGCGTCGGCGTCGCGGGCTCGGGACTCGGTTGCGTCTTGGCCGGCGCGTTCTCTCTCAGCGCCTTGAGCGTGTCCGGGCCAGCTTCGCCGTCGACCTTCAAACCGCGCGAACGTTGGTACTCGCGCACGGCCGCTTCGGTCTGCTGACCGAAATCGCTATCGGCCGTGAACGGCTTGCCGTTGACCTGCGTGATGCCGGCTTTGATGATCTGTTCCTGCATGGCTTTCACCGCAGGGCCCTTCTCGCCGCGCTCCAGAACGCCATCGGCCATCGGGTCGGCGGGGCGAGTGCCGCCGCCGGGCGTTTGTCCGCCGCCACCCGGAGTTTGTCCCTGACCACCCTGACCGAGCGGCTGCACGCCGACTTCCGGAATACTGATGTTCCGATATTTCGTGTCCCAGTATTTGACGAAGGTTTCCGCCATCTGCTTGTCGGGAAGCTGCCGGAACTGATCCATCGACATGCCCGTGACCTGCTGAATATCGCGAGAGGACACGTTATTGAGAAGGTGCGGGCGCGTATCCGAACGCGTGAAATTACCGTCGGCGATCGCCGCCTGGATCGAGTGATAGCCGGCGCTGCCCTGCTGGTGCGCCATGTACATATCGAGGCCGTTCGGCTGCGCTTGGCCGGAGAGATAGGGCTGCCCCGTCCTTGTGTGATGCGACGTCAGGTTGCTCTTGTTGTCCAGGTACAGACGAGCCGCCGCATCGGTGTTGGCGACCGCATCCAATTCGCGGCCCGCGATCCCGTATTGCGCGGCGGTGGAGGGAACGAATTGGAACAAGCCCTTGGCGCCATTCGGGCCGCGGCTCGCTTGTTCGTCGAATTTGCCGCCCGTTTCGATGTACGCGAATCGCAAGAAATCGTCTCTGGGAATGCCTCGTTCCTGAGCTTCTCTCTGGACGATCCCCAGCACTTCCTGTTTCGAATAATCTGTAGCCATACGGATAACCCCCTTCTCGATTGTCGGTCAATCTATTGCGGACGATGACTTCTGCGATTGCGCATATGCGCCTGAACTTGCGGAGTAGCGATAGCCGATAGCGTCTTCGGCTCCCAGCTCTCGTGCCTTACCTTCGTTTCCGAGCGTCGCGCCCGAGCGGATCACCGAGATATCCGGAAACCCTGTCTGCGTATTCGACGTGAACTTCAATTCGCCTGTGCTTGCCGTGCATGCCGCGCCGGACACGGTCTTGCCTTCGTCGGTGCAACCGGCATCGTCGTTCTCGCCGGTGTACACGCTGCCTAAATATTTCCACGCGCGCGGACCCGCATCGAAAACGAAGATTTCGGCGGTATGCATTTCGATGCCGCCCATCTCGGTATGCCATGCGGGCACCGCGAGCAGGTAGCGCTGGGCGTTATCGACGAACTCCACCGCGGAGTCGCCCGCTTCGACCATCGGAGCTTGATCGTTCGCGCCGAACGACCCGATGCCTTTTGCGGTCGCGACTTTCTGCCACTGCGACCCGTTCAAGGCGTATGTGATGTGGGAAATCGATACCTGCCCATCCGATTCGACGACCTCATCGTTTGCGGGCGAAGCCTGCTCGGGTATGGAGT
>JAGNNB010000149.1 GCA_017990865.1 Lysobacteraceae bacterium | reverse complement strand
GGGGAATCGCCCAACGCGACTCGATCCGCGCGTATTCGCCGTAACCGCCGTCGCGGGTTTCGCTGAGCCCGCAGCCGGTGACGAGCACAGTGTCTCCTTCCTTGAAGGCCGGGTCGCTCGACGCCGCCACACGGCCGGCGACATCGATGCCGCCGACCAGCGGAAAACTGCGCAGAATTTTGCCTTCGCCGGTGCCGGCGAGCGCGTCCTTGTAGTTCACCGAGGAATAGGCGGTCTCGATCACGATCTCGCCGGGCGAGAGTTCGTCGATCGAAATTCGTTCGATACCGCTGCGATAACCGGTGTCGTCGTTGCGGATGCGGAAGGCGTTGAAGGTCGTGGGTATCATCGCGATTCAGAGGGCTTTGGTTGACGGAGGAAGATCGTGTTCCGCTTCCGCGGAGCTGCGGTCGGGCAAAAGGAACGCGTCGCCAAGATCGCGTAGCGTCGCATCGTCGGCGGCCGCCAACGAAACGGTGGCGCCGCTCACTTTCCAAATCAGGCCGTTTTGCGTGGTTTTCACATACAGCGGCTTGCGATATTGCAGCGACAAGAACACATGGAACGACGTCGGCGCGGCCGAGCTGTCGTGCGCGACCGCCAGGGCTTTCTTCGCTTCCAATTGCTCCGGCGTCAAATTTCCGCAGCCGGACGTTTGCGAATACGTCGTGATCACATCGGTGCCATCGTCGCCGATACGGAGCATATGAAAGCCCCCGAGCGGCACCGTTTTGTCGTCCCAGGCGCTCATCAGGAACGTGAGCATGAAGTCCCGGCCGTCCTCGGAAACGGGCAAAACGACGGTATTGAATGGACGATCCGGATTGCAATTGATCAAGTCTTGCCGGGTCGCGAGCGCTCTCGCGCGCAGCATGCGTAACATCGCGGGGGTCGGAACGCGCTCCTTTTCCGGTATTTCGGCCATGCCCCGCGCATCCACGACGCCCCACGGCTCGTAACGAAGCGTGGCTTCGCCAGCGATACCGTAGCGGTCATCGACCTGGTGCAAATACAAAACCCGGATGCTGTCGTCGTTTTCGGCGGTCACCCAACCGACGCCGCGGCCCGGGACATTCTCGAACGCCTTGATCTTCACCAGTTCGTCCGTCGTGAGCCAGGCCGCGATGTCGTGCCGTCTCAGGGCGGTGCCGTAAAATTCCGCCATCGAGACGTCGTACTGGTGCTTTTCGGGAATCTCGCAGGCGATGCGAATCGAATTCTTGCTGGCGTTCGCGGGCAGATGCGCCGCGCAGGCGGGCCGTTCGTCCGCGCGGACATTGGCGGGTATGAGTGTCGCTGCGATCAGCAGCGTAGCGAACGTGCGGTGCAGCATCGTGGCTCTCCGGTATTGGTTCGCGCGAATGGCGGAAAGGCGTGCGGTCTTCGCGTCGCAACGACCGTTCATTCCGGGCACCCACCGAAATTCGCGATCGGAATCACCCGTTCGACGATCTCGAAGCCTTCGATCGGGCGGGTTTCTTCGACGCAGTGATACATGTCCATCGTGACCTGCCGCACCGGGCCGTTCTCGCAGTGCAGCGTGAAGAGATCGACGATTCTGTCGTAAGGGCCGAGGCCCAGCGAGCCGCCGCGTTCGAACTCCGGCGCGCGGCCGTTGGCGCAACGCAGGCGCGCGAGATAGTCGCGTTGCCCCTGCGGCCCCCTGGCGCGGATCGGGTTGGTTTCGCTGCCCAACGTTCCGCTGAGTTTCGCGTCGGGCACAGTGCGATGCGCGGCCATCATCGCGCCGAGGTCGAAGTCGTCGTAGCCACCGTCGGCCGGCGCGCGTTCCGAAGTTTTCGGCGCGGCGGCGCAGCCAGCCGAGAGCGCGGCGATCGCGAAACAAACGGCCATTCGAGCGGCCGTCAGCGCTGCGAAACGCGAATGAGAACGGGGCATGACGGCGCTCCTGGCGGATTCGGGCGGACTATACCGCGCGCGCGCCGGATTTGCGTGGCGCGATTTGGCGATGATCACAAGTCGCTTCCTCGAACGTTGGAAGAGAGGACGACGCCCGCGATGCGTCGCCCTTCCCCCGAGTTCAGGAGCGAACCGATGCAGCCCTACGACACGCAACGCCTGCCCGACGATCTGAAGAATTGGATCAATGCGCGCTTATTGAAACCGCTGCTGTATTTCGAAGGCGGCTGGGAGAAATGGTGGCAGTCCGATTTCCCCGCTTGGTTGGATACCGTCAACGACACGCAATTCGATTTCCGCCGCGAAGTGCGCGATGGCGGAATCATCATCGATTGGGTGGTCAACGGCAATTCCGATTCGCCGACCAATGCGATCGAGTTGAAAGCGCAGACCCATAAGACCACGAAGTCCAGCTTCGTCAACCAGGTCGGCAAAGATCTGGATGCGCTTCGCGAATTATCGCCGTTCGACTATCCGGTACGGATGTCGCTGATCGCGGTGATCGATCAGACCACGTTCGACGCGATGGTGGAGCGGAATTTCGTGCCGCTGACCAAAACGAGCCAAGTGGCGTTTTTGTCGAAAACGATTTGAGCATTCGGCTCGATCGGTCACTCGATCGGTCGATCGGCCGGTCGAGCGACCGACGCTGAAACGACCGCCCGATCGCATAGTCGATTGGCGGCTTCAGGCCGCGCCCCGATGCCGCCACGCGGGCTGCGTTTCTCGGGCGGGGGGGAGGCGCCTCAGCGCAATTCGCGCCGACGTTTCTCGTCCAGCCACTTGTCGGCCTGCGCCGGCACGTAGCCGTGCATCCAGGCGAACAAAGTGTCGAGATCTTCGCCGTGCCACAGGTCGCGGCGTTGATCGGCGTGCAGAAAGCGCTGATCGACCATGCGATCGAGCATGGTCATCAGCGGCGCGTAGAAGCCGTCGATATCGAGAAACGCGCAGGGCTTGTCGCCCAAACCGAGCTGACGCCAGGTCAGCATTTCGAACATTTCGTCGAGCGTGCCGAAGCCGCCGGGCAGGGCGACGAAACCGTCGGCGAGATCGAACATGCGGGCTTTGCGCTCGTGCATGTTGCCGACGACTTCGAGCCTGGTCACGCCTTTGTGCGCGACTTCCCATTGCACGAGTTGTTCGGGAATCACGCCGACGACTTCGCCGCCGTTCTCGAGCACGGCGTCCGCGACTTTGCCCATCAAACCGACGTTGCCGCCACCGTAGATCAGTTGCAGATTCTCGCGCGCGAGGCGCGCGCCGAGTTCGCGCGCTCGCTCGGTGTAGACCGGCTTGCCGCCGGAATTGGAACCGCAATAGACGCAGATCGATTTCATGGGAGTACCGTCGATAAGAAATTGTTCAATGCTCGCTGCGCAGCAGCATCATGCCCGAGGCGCGTTCGATCGCACGGCGCTTCGCGGCGGGCGCGATCGCCATCAGCATCCGCAAGAACCAGGTACCCGACATCGTGCGCTTGAGGCGTATCGATTCGTTCCAATGCGAGCGGAATTCGAGTTCGCGCCAACCGAAGGGCGCGAAGAACGCGGTGCTTTCGCGCGGGCCGAACACGAACGGCGCATTGCCGCCGCGCAACATCGGCGCCCACGTCTTTTCCATGCGCTTGAGCAACAACGGCGACACCAGTTCGCCCACCCACCAACGCGCCCGGGCGAATTCGTTCAAGTCGCGCGCGAGCGCGGCGACGTCTTCGGTCTGCAGATAAATCAGCAAGCCTTCGGTGATCGCCAGCACGGGCCCTTCGGTCGAAGCCGCGGCGAGCACTTTGCGGCGCAGTTCGGTATCGCGCAGGTCCGCGGACACGAACTCCAATCCGCAGCGCGGCGTTTCGCCGGCCATGCGATCGCGGAAGTAGTCGACCATGTCGGGCATGTCGACGTGAATCCAACGCAGATCCGCCGGCAAATCCATGCGGTAGGGGCGGGTGTCGAGCCCGGCGGCCAGATTGATCACGGTGCGCGCGCCTTCGCGAATGCAGCGCAGCACGATCTCGTCGATCACCGCGGTGCGCACCACCACCGCCCACGCGGTCGCCGCGCCGTTGGGGAGCTTGCGTACGATGGCTTCGCCGCGCTCGCCGCCGAGCCGGCGCGCGTAGGGGTCGCGGAAGATCGGGTCCGAGCGCTCGCTCTCCATCGCGCGATAGATCGCGACCCACAGCGCGGTGTCGGAGACGTTGCGGATGGGGTTGGCTTCGCTCATGGGTGTCCCTTCGCCGGAAATGCAGAACGGCGCACCGGAGTGCGCCGTTCGCCAGTATCGCGCATCAATTGGCCTTGTGGATCGCGCGTTTGTGCACCGCCATCGCGGCGTCGTGCACGGCTTCCGACAGCGAGGGATGCGCGTGGCAGATGCGGGCCAGATCGTCGGCCGAGCCGCTGAATTCCATGGTCAACACGCCTTCGTGGACCAATTCGGAGACATTGGCGCCGACCAGGTGCATACCGAGCACGCGGTCGGTTTCGGCGTGGGCCAGTACCTTCACGAAGCCCGCGGGTTCGGCCATCGCCACCGCGCGGCCCACCGCCGCGAACGGGAAGCTGCCGGCCTTGTACGGGATGCCTTCGGCCTTCAGTTGTTCCTCGGTCTTGCCGACCCAGGCGATTTCCGGCTCGGTGTAGATGACCCACGGAATCGTGTCGAAATTGACGTGGCCGGGCAGACCGGCGATGAGCTCGGCCACCGCGATGCCTTCCTCGAAGCCTTTGTGCGCCAGCATCGGGCCGCGCACGCAATCGCCGATTGCCCACACGCCATCGACGCCGGTATGGCAGTGTTCGTCGACTTCGATGCGGCCGCGTTCGTCGAGGCGCACGCCGGTGCCTTCGGCCAGCAGGCCTTTGCTCGCGGCTTTGCGGCCCACGGCGACCAGCAGTTTGTCGAAGACGACGTTCTGTTCGCCGGAGGCGTCGGCGTAAGTCACGTGGACTTCGGCGGATTTGCCTTTTTTCTTGACCTCGGCCTTCGAAACCTTGGCGCCGAGCTTGATGTCGAGACCCTGTTTCTTGAACTCGCGCGCGGCGATCTTCGCCGCTTCGCCGTCGGCGGCCGCGAGGAAATCCGGCATCGCTTCGAGAATGGTGACTTGGGCGCCGAGGCGGTTCCACACGCTGCCGAGTTCCAAGCCGATCACGCCGGCGCCGATCACGCCGAGGCGTTTGGGCACGGCTTCGAAATCCAGTGCGCCGACGTTATCGACGATGGCGTCGCCGTCGAATTTGGCGAACGGCAGTTCGATCGAATCCGAACCCGCGGCCAGAATCACGTTCGTGCCCTTGAGTTCGATTTCGCTGCCGTCGTGTTGTTTCACCTTCACCACGTTGCCGGCGTGCAGCGTGCCGAAACCGTAGAACGCCGCGATCTTGTTCGCCTTGAACAATTGGGCGATGCCGCCGGTGAACTGCTTCACGATTTTGTCTTTGCGGCCGATCATCGCCGGCACATCCATCTTCGCGTCTTTGAAGCTGATGCCGTGCTCGCCGAAGATATGGCCCATGTTCCAGAACTGGCGCGAGGAGTCGAGCAAGGCCTTTGAGGGAATGCAGCCCACGCGCAAGCAGGTGCCGCCGAGCGCGGGCTTGCCGTCTTTGCCCAGCGCGGCATCGATGCACGCGGTCTTCATGCCGAGCTGCGCGGCGCGGATCGCGGCGTGATAGCCGGCCGGGCCGGCGCCGATGACGATGACGTCGTAGTGTTCGCTCATTTCATTCGCTCGTGCGGGAATCGGGAATCGGGAGTCGGGAATCGGAAAAGCAGGAATCGAAAAGACTGGAACCGAGGATGGTCGGGCTTTCTATTCCCGATTCTCCATTCCCGATTCCCGGCTCTTACATGCCCAACAACATGCGATGCGGGTTTTCGAGCTGGTTCTTGATGTCGACCAGGAACAGCACCGCATCTTTGCCGTCGATGATGCGGTGGTCGTAGCTGATCGCGATGTACATCATCGGCGCGATCACCACTTGGCCGTTCTCGGCGATCGGGCGTTCCTTGATGGCGTGCATGCCGAGGATCGCCGACTGCGGCGGGTTCACGATCGGCGTGGACATCAGCGAGCCGAAGGTGCCGCCGTTGGTGATAGTGAAGGTGCCGCCTTGCAGGTCTTCCAGCTTCAAGCCGCCTTCGCGCGCGGCCTTGGCGTAGCCGGCGATTGCGTTTTCGATGTCGGCGAAACCCATGCGCTCGACGTTGCGCAGCACCGGCGTCACCAAGCCTTTTTCGGTGGAGACGGCGATGCTGATGTCGGCGTAGCCGTGATAGATGACGTCGTTGCCGTCGACCGAGGCGTTGACGATCGGATGGCGCTGCAGCGCGTTCGCGGCGGCCTTGGCGAAGAAGCTCATGAAGCCGAGCTTGATGCCGTTGGCTTTCTCGAACGACTCGCCCAACTCCTTGCGCATCGCCATGACTTTGCCCAGGTTCACTTCGTTGAACGAGGTGAGCATGGCGATGGAATTCTTCGACTGCATCAAGCGTTCGGCGATGCGAGTACGCATGCGGGTCATCGGCACGCGCTCTTCCGGGCGGGCGCCGCCGCCGACGCCGGCGGTCTTGCCGCTGGCGTAGTTGACGATGTCTTCCTTCGTGACCGCGCCCCGGCGGCCGGTGCCTTGCACCTCGGCGGGATTCACGCCGCTGGTGGCGGCGGCGAAGCGCGCGCCGGGCGGTAGCGTGCTGTCGGTCGCGGCATCGCCGACGGGTGTGGGCGTGGTGCTCGACGGCGCGGCGGCTGCGGCTTTGGCCGCCTCGGCTTTCGGCTGCACGGTTTCCGAGCCGGCTGCGGACGATGCCGCTGCGGCGGGCGAGGGTGCTGCGGCGGCGGCGCCTTCCTCGATGATCGCGATCACCTGCTGGCTGGTGACGGTCGCGCCTTCGGCGAACTTCAGTTCTTTGATCGTGCCGTCGACCGTCGAGGGCACTTCCAGGACGACCTTGTCGGTCTCGAGATCGACGATGTTCTCGTCGCGTTTGACCGCATCGCCCACTTTCTTGTGCCAGGTGGCGATAACGGCATCGGAGACGGATTCGGGAAGAACGGGAACCTTGATTTCGGTGGCCATGAGCGGCGTCCTGACAGCGGTGTTGATAGGTGAACCGGCGCCCTGGGGCGCCGGTGAGAAGCATCGTCACTCCGCCACGTGATCGCCGTTGAGCGGATTGACCAACGCGTCGGCGATCAACTTCTGCTGTTCGGCGACGTGGTCGTTGAAGTGGCCGACGGCCGGCGAGGGCGAGCGCGCGCGGCCGGCGTAGTGCAAGGTTTGTTTGCCTTGCAGACAAGTGTGCAGGTGGTGCTGGATTTGATACCACGCGCCC
>JAGNNB010000148.1 GCA_017990865.1 Lysobacteraceae bacterium | reverse complement strand
GCATTTCGACGCGTTTCGTGGAGGCGGGAAGAAAGCCTTTGTCGCTGAAGTAGAACGTCGCACGCTTCCCTTCCGAGATGTCCGTCTCCATCGAGCGGACGTTCTGCCCACGATAGGCAACAGGCACTGACGTGTCGTTCGCGTCCTTATCCGAGCAGCTTGCCGCCGCCAAAAGCGCGAGCAGCGAAATCGACAACGATGAAATCGACGGTGGACGATACATCACGATACTTCCCCGATGGTGTTCATGATGTCAGCGCGCCCAAGCCGTAGACCGCCGAAGCTCGAACCCGCGGAAAGACTTGCCTTGCCGCGGTTCGGCAAAACGGCGGATACAGCCGTGAGTGCGCTGTCGTCGGCGCCGTTCCCCGCGTCGGTATCGTTCATTCCCCAAGACCGAGTTTCGCGGGCAAACCGGCTGTCTCCAGCTTGATGCCCTGATAGATCGTTTCGCGGCTGCCGTCGCGGTATTCGAGGGTGAAGCGCAGACGCATGTAATAGGTGTCGCCGAGGAAAATCCATGCGCTGCACGGGTTGCCGCGGACGATCTCGCAGGGTTCGGACGATTGCGCGGTCCAATCCACGTCCTGCGTCGCGCTGAGGCCTTCGTCGCCCACCACCATCAGCACCGGCGGTCTCACATCGTCTTCCACGATCAAT
This sequence comes from Lysobacteraceae bacterium, assembly GCA_017990865.1. Taxonomy (GTDB): domain Bacteria; phylum Pseudomonadota; class Gammaproteobacteria; order Xanthomonadales; family Xanthomonadaceae; genus Lysobacter_I. The sequence continues at coordinate 6,669 of JAGNNB010000148.1, read as the reverse complement.
GTCTCCGCTTCCGGCCCGGTGACGTTTTCCATCTTCACCCGTTGGGGCATCGCATTGTCGGCGAACGCCAACGAAATACCCCACACGTACGATGGCGATCCACCGTCCTTGGGCTTCTTGATCCTCGGCCCCATGAAGTTGATGGTGACCCGATCCGTCGACATCGGAATGAAACCGTCTTCGGTTGCGTAAAACGTTTCGGTGCTACCGCCCGAGATCGTCCATTGCTCCGCGCGCACCGGCTTGCCGGCATACGTCTCCGGCGGCGCTGCCAACGCGGCCGAAACCAAGGCCGACCCGACGGCCGCACCCAACACGTACCGCAACAACCCCCTTTGTCGCTGACGCATATCGCTCGCTCCTTCCTGGTGATGACGGACGTTCGGCTCGGCGTGGGTTCAGAGATCGAACTTGATGCCTTGCGCCAGAGGCAGCGCGTCCGAGTAGTTGATGGTGTTGGTTTGCCGGCGCATGTAAGCCTTCCACGCATCCGAGCCCGATTCCCGGCCACCGCCGGTTTCCTTCTCGCCGCCGAAGGCGCCGCCGATCTCCGCGCCGCTGGTGCCGATGTTGACGTTGGCGATGCCGCAGTCGCTGCCGGCGGCGCACAGGAAGGCCTCGGCCGCTTTGAGGTTGGTGGTGAAGATCGACGACGACAGGCCCTGCGGCACGGCGTTCTGCATGTCGATGGCTTCGTCCAGCGTCGCGTACTTCATCACGTACAGGATCGGCGCGAAGGTTTCGTGCTGCACGATCGCGGCGTCGTTGGTCAGGCCGGTGACGATGGCCGGGCGCACGAAATTGCCGGGGCCGTCGATCGCGGTGCCGCCGGTTTCGACCGTGCCGCCGCTGGCCTTCGCTTGCGCGATGGCATCGAGGAACGCATCCACGGCGTCGCGGCTGTTGAGCGGGCCCATCAGATTCTTCGGGTCGGTGGGGTCGCCGATTTTGGTCTCCACTTGCTTGTACGCGGCGATCAATTTCGCCAGCACATCGGCGTAAACGCTTTCGTGGACGATCAAACGGCGGGTGGTGGTGCAGCGCTGGCCGGCGGTGCCGACGGCGCCGAATGCGATCGCCGGAATCGCGAGTTTCAGGTCGGCCGTGGCGTCGACGATGATCGCGTTGTTGCCGCCCAATTCCAGCAGCGAACGGCCCATCCGGCGCGCGACGCGCTCGCCGACCATGCGGCCGACCTTGGTGGAGCCGGTGAAGCTGATCAGTGGGATGCGCTTATCGTCGACGAACTGCTGGGCGAGGTCGCTGCCGGCGTCGTTGAACAGGAAAAAGATGTCGGGAAAGCCGCCCGCCTTCAGCGCATCGTTGCAGATCTTCATCGACGCGATCGCGGAGAGCGGCGTCTTCGGCGAAGGCTTCCAGATCGAGATGTCGCCGCACACCGCCGCGACGAACGAATTCCACGCCCACACCGCGACCGGGAAATTGAAGGCCGAGATGATGCCGACCAAGCCGATCGGATGCCATTGCTCGTACATGCGATGGCCCGGGCGTTCGCTGTGCATGGTCAGGCCGTAGAGCTGGCGCGACAGACCGACGGCGAACTCGCCGATGTCGATCATTTCCTGCACCTCGCCGTCGCCCTCGGGCTTGGACTTGCCCATTTCCAGAGCCACCAGCGAACCCAGTGCGTCCTTGTGCGCGCGCAGGGCCTCGGCGCAGAGGCGGATCGCCTCGCCGCGGCGAGGCGCCGGCGTGGTCCGCCAGACCTTGAACGCGGCCTGGGCGCGTTCGACGATCAGGTCGTAATCGGCCTGCGAAGAGGCCTGCACCCGGCCCAGCACCTCGCCGGTGGTCGGGTTCACCGGCTCGATGACCCCGGCGTCGGCGGTTTTGGACCACTCGCCATGACCGAGGTAAGTGCCGGATTCGACGGCGCCGAGGCCGAGCGCGGACAGGACGGGGTGGGTCATACGGAAACTCCTGGATGCACGGGGTCGGGCCGGGATAGCGCCCAGCCGACCGGGGAGAGGGAAGACTGGCGGCCCCGACACGATTCGAACGTGCGACCTGTCCCTTAGGAGGGGACCGCTCTATCCAACTGAGCTACGGGGCCGAGCTTCGTAATTATCGCAGGGTTGAAGCGAACGGGCACCTCCGGCAGCCTCTGCCGGGAGCATGGCTCCAGAAGTAGTACGCGGACCTATTCCTCGCGCCGTCGAGTCAGGCCGGATACGATCGCAACCAACAGTACGCTGACCACCCAGCCAAATAGGGTCTGCAGCCAGATCACTAGTCTGGTGATTCTCTCGCCGTCGAAATATATCAATTCATAAAATGGTTCATCATCCGGAGGACTGATGATCGGGCCCCAGTAATTTTCTTGTTGCAGATCGACCAGTGGCAGCATTACGTCAAGTGAATATGCGAAAGGGCTGAAGCCGGGATATTCAGCCGGCGTGGATTCGCAGGTGTACCAATTGACTTGCTCCTTGACGACGTGATTCTCGGGGCCCTCGCTTGCAACTGAGTCGCTGGACTCGTTTGGCGTGGTGGAAGTGGTGGCAACTTCAAGCGACGACGCTGCATGGAGGTTGTTGTTAGGAGTCGTGGCTCTGCAGTGAGAGAACGCCGGATTGAGGAACACGAGCGGATCCGACGGCGCGAAGACGTCGTTGTCCGGCAGAGCCATACGCCAGTAAAAGCCTCCGCAAGCTAACCAGCAGATCAAGCACCAGAGTACCAGTTGGTAGGGACGGTAGCCGTAACCGGTAAGAGCGCCGAAGACCCAGTGCGCCGTTCGAGAGAATCTGCGGTAAATTTTGGAGATCCAGGGCTTCCAACCGAGGGGCGGTACTCCGATCATGTCGAAGTCGCGAATTTTTTTCTCGAATGCGATTCCTATCTGCCTCGAGTCCTCAATGTGCCCCATCTCCCGAAGAACGTGTTGTATCTGTCGCCAGGGTTGAGGGTTGAACGATGGGTGATTGTCTGATGGGCGTCGTGCGCGATCATTCTGCTTTTCCAGCCATTCCAGGCGAGTTTTCGCGTCGGTAGGCGCGCCGTTGCCGAGAATGCGGTACTCCAACCCATCCAGATTCAGATCATTTCCCCAAGACTCCGCATCATCGTACAGTGCCCCCAGTTGTGACGACATCAGCACGACGGGACTGACAGGAAACTGCAATTTCTGGAAGAAAAGGCCGCCGGAAACGTCAACGCCAGCGGCCGTCAGCCCACCGCTCAGATTGGCCTCGTCGAAGTACAGGTTTCCTACGATGTGCGCACCGGTTAATGAGACCCCAGATAGTGCCCGGAAGAGTTTTCCACTCAGGTACACGTCGCCGTCCACATTGATTCTATCGATGCTGATTGAATCGTTGGATGCGCCCAGGAATTGGCCGTTGCTGCAGTCAAGATCGCCGCTGATCCGAGCGCCGATGAAACGTACCTCTTTCGACGATCTGAATCGGTTGCGAAGGAAGATATCTCCGTGGACGATCAGTCCGTCAGCATCGATTCCGCTGACTCGGCAGCCTTCTAGTCTTAAACTGCCATTGAGCGTGCATCCGATCAACTGGATTGAGCTAGTGAAGCGGCATTTCCTGCAATAAATAGAATGCTTCGCGGTCGTATAGCAGATATCCAGACGGCCAGTGATCCAAGCGCCCGATACTCGGGGCCCTTTTTCGTGAACGGGTGCGTTTTCGTCACCGCCCAGGATGAGAAAGCGTAGAAAACTCGCTCGGATACGGTTGTCGCTGGTCTCTCCGGATGGGCGGACTTTAGAGATCTTGGCGAGTTTTCCGTCCTTGCATGCCGTCAGCAGTTTTTTCTCCGCTGCGCCCAACGTGCCGAAATCTCCGAGCGAGCGTCCCCACGGCTTCAGCTTCGACGCAGAGCGGGCCGGCCCTTGGCCCGTAGATTCTGACTTTTTCTTGTAGTGGATGGCGAGTCGCTTTCTAAAACGCCTCTTACAGTGATTCACGTTCGTCCCCTGTTCGCGAATCCAGATTCGCGGTACGGAAGGAGAGGTCAGTTACCCACTGCCTGCAACTGTAAGATGTGACAGGTTGCCATGGCCAAAGGGGCCCTCGAGCTGGCACGGTGGACAACGCAGCGTTATTCGCTGCATGATCGCCCAAATACGCCCGGTATGCCGCAGCGAATGACGGCCGGGTACTGCCGACGACAGGGAGAGAGAGATGCAGGGGAACGCTCAGGAAGGCGCCATCGGCGCCCGTGTAAAGACGGTGGGTGAGGGCGAGGCAAACCTCCGCGACGCACGCCCCAACATCCTGATGATCCTCGTGGATCAGTTGTACTACCCCAATCCCGGTTACGGCGATGCGGGGTTCGCGAACGGGATCAAGGAAATACTCAATTTCCTCGGCGATGCCGATCCCGCGACCAATCCGTGGGCGAAGCATTTTCCGGGCTTCCGCAAATTGCGCGAATACGCCGTGGTGTTCCCCGATCACACCATCGCCGAGTCGGCGTGCATTCCCAGTCGCGCGAGTTTGATGACCGGGCAGTACGGGCCGCGTACGGGCGTGACGCAGACCGACGGCCTGTTCAAGAACGGCGATGCGCAGAATTTCCCGTGGCTGCGCTACGACGGCACGCCGACGGCGGGCGATTGGTTTCGCGAACTGGGCTACACCACGCATTATTTCGGCAAGTGGCACGTCAGCGACCCGCCGGAACACACGCTGGAAGGCTTCGGGTTCGGCGATTGGGAATTGTCGTGGCCGGAGCCGCACGGCTCATCGATCAATAATCTCGGCACGTTTCGCGATTATCAGTTCGCCGACCTCGCGTGCCAGTTTCTGCGCAATCGCGGCTTGGGCGTGCCATACAACCGCGCGTTGTCGCAGCAGAACATCCAACGCCCGCTCGATCCGAACAAACCGCAGACAGCGCCATTCTTCGCGGTGTGTTCGTTCACCAATCCGCACGATATCGCCACGTATCCGACGCTGCCGCGCGGCTTGAAGCCGAGTTTCCCGCCGCCTTCCGAAGTGGCGTCGCCTCCGACGATGGGGCCGGGCGGTTCGGTGCCGATTCCGATGCAGGGCACGGTGAGCGTCGAACCCACCGAGGGCACGTTCCGCGTGCCGCTCAATCCCACCGGATTGCCGCAGGATTGCGCCACCGCATCGCCCACGCAGAACGAGAATCTGCTGACCAACAACAAACCGCGCGCGCAGTACGACTGTTCGTACAAAGTGGCGCTGGGACTGGCGGCGAAAACCGGGCTGAGCATCGGCGAGGCCGCGGGCGGCGATGCGCAAACCATCCTGCGCAACGCGGTGAAGGCGACGCTCGGCATCGCCATTCCGTTCCAATTGCAGCGCGACGCCGACGGCGCCGCGGTCGGTTTCCTGCAGTACTACGCCTACATGATTTCAATGGTGGATCGGCACATTTTGCGTGTGCTGGAAGCGTTGGAACAATCCGGTTTGCGCAAGGACACCATCGTCGTCTTCGCGTCCGACCACGGCGAATACGGTGCCGCGCACGGCATGCAGATCGAGAAATGGCACGGCGCCTATCAGGAAGTGGTGCACGTGCCGCTCGTGATCAGCGCGCCGCGCTTCAATCCCGATCGCGATACGCCGAAAGCGATCGACGCGCAGACCAGTCACATCGACGTGCTGCCGACGTTGCTGCGCATGGCGCACGCCGATGCCGATCGCATCGAGCGCGCGCGCCGCAATCTGTCGAAGACGCATGCCGCCGCGCCGTTGCCGGGCGCGGATCTCATTCCGACGATCCATGCCGGCGGCGGGCCGGTGATCGGTCCCGACGGCAGGCCGCGCACGGGCGTGATGTTCGTCACCGACGACATGATCAGCGAACCGTTGCCGCGCGATGCCGATCCGCACAACGTCCAATCCTGGCGGCAATACGCGGTGTATGCCGCGACCGTGGAATTCCTGCGTAAACCGCACGCCGCGAACGTGCCGCCGCAGTTCAACGTGCCCGATCTCGCGCCCGGCGCGGTGATGCAGCCGGCGCATATCCGCGCCTTGCGCTCCGGCGAGTGGAAACTGGTGCGTTACTGCGACCCGTGGAGCCCGGTACCGGCGCCCGATCAATGGGAGTTGTACAACCTCGCGCTCGACCCGATCGAAAACATCAATCTGCTGATCTACGACGGCGTATTCCCGGCGGTGATTCCCGATGGCTTGTTGCCCAAGGGCCTCACCGCCGAAACGGTGGCGGCGCAAGCCACCGCGATGCGCGAAGAACTCGCGCGCCAGGAAGCCGCAATGCTCTCGCCTTACCCCAGCGCGCATCCGTCCGCCCGCGCATAACCCATCGAACGCCCGTAGAGCGGAGCAAAAGCTCCGCTAAACCCACAACCGGAGCCAACACACACGTAGAGCGGAGCGAAGCTCCGCTGCAGGCTTGACCGGCTTCCGTGGCGTTTTCAGCGGAGCTTTGCTCCGCTCTACAAGAGGAAACCGGCACAAAAACAAGGGGCCCGAAGGCCCCTTGCGAATCTTGCGTCTGCGAACCGATGTCGCGCTTATTCCGCCTGCACATCCACGCGAACGCGGATGCGGTCGCCGGGGTGGGCGTTGGTGCGGGTCATATGCTGACGGCCGGCGTATTCGTACGTCACGTCGTAGGCGGTGACGGTGTTCTCCATCGGATACGTACGGTTATCGCCTTCGCGCACCGGGTCGCACACGGTCACGCGGG
>JAGNNB010000147.1 GCA_017990865.1 Lysobacteraceae bacterium | reverse complement strand
CTGTTGGGCACGGTGTCGCTGGATGCCGGCGCGATCGATGTGGTCACGCAGATGCCGAACGTGTACCCGTTTCTCAAGGCGCGCTACCGCGAAGCGTTCGGCGATAGCGAGGCGCAGTGGATCGCGGCGTCGCCGTATCATCGGCTCGGTCGCGATGCCGCGCCGTGGCTGGGCGTGTGTTCGACCCAGCGCAAAGACGACCCCTGCAGCCAAGCGCGGGCGTATGTCGAGAAGAGCGAGGGCCTGGGTGTGCGCGCCGAGACGCTGCCGCAACCGATGGGACACGGCGCGATCAACAGCACGCTGGGCGAAGACAACGATTACACGCGTGCGGTCGAGGCGTTCCTCGCCGGCTTGGATCCCGCGGTCGCTTCGCGACTGCGTTGACGCGCGGCTTTCGCCTAGTCTTTCGCCGAACTAATCGGCTTCTTCCGGCGGCGGCGTGACCGTTTCGGGATCGAGCGCGAGTTTGCCGGCGATCAACACCGCTTGCGTGCGGTTGTTCGCGCCGAGTTTGCGCAGAATCGCGGTCATATGCGCTTTGATCGTGGCTTCGGAGACGCTCAACTCGTAGGCGATCTGCTTGTTGAGCAGGCCGTCGCAGAGCATCTGCAGCACGCGGAATTGTTGCGGCGTGAGGTCGCGGACGCGGCGGGCGACGTCGTGTTCTTCGCTGCCGGCGGCGGGCGCGGTCATCGCCGCGGCGGGCACCCAGCGGTCGCCGGCCAAGACGTGGCGGATCGCTTCGCCCAGTTGCGCGGCGTCGGCGGATTTGGGCAGAAAACCGACGGCGCCGTGGTCCAGCGCGCGGCGCATCGTCGCGGGATCTTCGCGCGCGGACACCATCATCACCGGCAATTGCGGATGCAGCGCGCGCAGATGCACCAGCGCGCTGAAGCCTTGCGCGCCGGGCATGTTCAGATCGAGCAGCAGCAGATCGGCGTCGGCCTCGCGTTCGGCGAGGGCGTAGAGGGTTTCGACGTTCTCGGCTTCGTGCAGCGTCGCGTCGGGGATAACCCGCAGCACCGCGCCGCGCAGGGCTTCGCGGAACAGCGGATGATCGTCGGCAAGCAACAGTGTGGTCACGCGAATTCCATGAGCGATGCGGTGTAGCCGCGATGCAGTCCTTTTACCGCACCAAGCGTTCGTTCACCAGCGATTGCACGACGGCCGGGTCGGCCAGCGTGGAGGTGTCGCCGAGTTGTTCCGGCGCGTTTTCGGCGATCTTGCGCAGAATGCGGCGCATGATCTTGCCCGAGCGCGTCTTCGGCAGACCGGGCGCCCACTGGATGAAGTCGGGCGTGGCGATCGGGCCGATTTCCTTGCGCACGTGCGCCACCAGCTCCTTGCGCAGTTCTTCGCTGGTGGTTTCGCCGGCCACCAGGGTGACGTAGGCGTAGATGCCTTGGCCTTTGATGTCGTGCGGGAACCCGACCACTGCGGCTTCGGCCACTTTCGCGTGCGACACCAGCGCGCTTTCCACTTCCGCGGTGCCGATGCGATGGCCGCTGACGTTGATCACATCGTCGACGCGGCCGGTGATCCAGTAATAGCCGTCTTCGTCGCGGCGGCAACCGTCGCCGGTGAAGTACATGCCCGGATAGGTTTTGAAGTAGGTGTCGATGAAGCGTTCGTGATCGCCGTAGACCGTGCGCATCTGGCCAGGCCACGAATCGAGCAGCACCAGATTGCCTTCTGCAGCACCGTTGGAAGCCTCGCCTTCGAGCATCGCGCCGTTGGCGTCCACCAGCGCGGGCCGCACGCCGGGCAGCGGTTTCGTCGCCGAACCGGGCTTGAGATCGGTCGCGCCGGGCAGCGGCGAAATCAAAATGCCGCCGGTTTCGGTTTGCCACCAGGTATCGACGATTGGGCAGCGCCCTTCGCCCACCACGTCGTAGTACCAGCGCCAGGCTTCGGGATTGATCGGCTCGCCCACGCTGCCGAGCAAACGAATCGACGCGCGCGAGGTCTTCTTCACCGGCGCTTCGCCTTCGCGCATCAACGCGCGGATCGCGGTGGGCGCGGTGTAGAAAATGGTGACTTGGTGTTTATCGACGACCTCCCAGAAGCGCGAGACGGTCGGATAATTCGGCACGCCTTCGAACACCACCGAGGTGGCGCCGTTCACCAGCGGGCCGTAAGCGATGTAACTGTGGCCCGTGACCCAGCCGACGTCGGCGGTACACCAATAGATATCGTCGTCGCGCAGGTCGAACACGCTTTCGTGGGTGTAGCTGGCCCACACCAGATAACCGCCGGTGGTGTGCAGCACGCCCTTGGGTTTGCCGGTGCTGCCGGAGGTGTAGAGGATGAACAGCGGGTCTTCGGCGTTCATGCGTTCGGGCGCGCATTCCGTGGGCTGCGGGTCCACGACGGCGTCGTACCAACGGTCGCGCGGCATCTGCATGTCCACCACGCCGCCGGTGTGGCGCACCACCAGCACGGTTTCGACCGAATCGGTGCCCGGCATCTTCAGCGCGGCGTTGACGTTCGCTTTCAGCGGCACGGCTTTGCCGCCGCGCAGGCCTTCGTCGGCGGTGATGACGATCTTGCTGTCGCAGTCGGCGATGCGGTCGGCGATGGATTGCGGCGAGAAGCCGCCGAACACCACCGAATGCACCGCGCCGATGCGCGCGCAGGCCTGCATCGCGACCACGGCGTCGACGATCATCGGCAAATAGATGGTGACGCGGTCGCCTTTCTTCACGCCGAGATTGCGCAATGCGTTGCCGAGTTTGCACACGCGTTCGTACAACTCTCGATAGCTGACGCGCTGCGCCGGTTGATTCGGATCGTCCGGTTCGAAGATCAATGCGGTTTTGTCGCCGCGCGTCGCCAGATGGCGGTCGAGACAATTGACGCTGGCGTTCAATTCGCCGTCGGCGAACCAGCGGATGCGGAAATCCTCCAACGCGAAGCTGACGTCCTTGATTTGCGTGGGCGGCGTGAACCAATCCAGGCGTTCGGAGATTCGGCGCCAGAAACCCTCGGGGTCGCGCAGGCATTCGGCGTAATCGCCGTCGTAGCTCGCGCGGGTATATCGCGCACGGGACGCGAACTCGGTGCAGACGGGATAGACCGACAAAACCGGGTCATTCGGCGAATTGGGCGATGACATAGCGCGTCCTCCTGATGAATCGATGCGCGCAGTGTGCCCCAAGCACGCGTCGCCGGGCTTAGACCATGGTCGAAAAGACCGGCGAATCCCGGCTTAATTCGACCAATGGCGAATAGGCGCGGGTCGGCGTGGGGCACAGGCTGCGCGAACACCGCATCGCCCTCGGGAGGGGCTTCGTCCATGAATATCGCATTGCCCTTACGGCGGCCGTTGACGCTCGCCTTGATGATCGGCCTGATGGCGCCCGGGCTCGCCATCGCCCAGAGCGCCGAAGCCACGCGCGAACAAGCGCTGGAAGCCCGCGTCGCCGAACTCGAAAAACTCGTGCAGCAGCTCGTCACCCAACAGCAGCAAGCGCCGCAAGCCGCGCCCGCCGACAACAAACCGAAGATCCAAACCGCCCCGATCATGCCCTCGGCCAACCCGGGCACGCGCTTCAGCTACGGCGGTTTCATCAAACTCGATGCGATGGTCACCGACACCAGCGACGGCGAGATTCCCGATGGCAGCGTCGGTCGCTTGTTCTACCTGCCTTCGACCATTCCGGTCGGCGCGCCCACCGCGAACGAAGGCACCGACACCGATATGGGCGCGCAGTTCTCGCGCTTCTGGTTCGCGGGCGATACCGATCTGGAATCCGGCGACAAGCTCAAAGGCTATCTGGAATTCGATCTGTTCGGCGGCGGCAGTATCACCGGCAACGAAACCTCGACCAACACCTACGGCTTGGCGATGCGTCAGGCGTACGTGAATTGGACGCGCAAGAACGGCTCGCAAATCCTGGCCGGCCAAACTTGGTCGAACTTCCAGGACACCGCCTCGCTACCCGATGCGGTGGATTTCGTCGGCCCGACCGAAGGCACGGTGTTCGTGCGTCAAGCCCAGGTGCGCTACACCAAGGGCGCCTGGTCGTTCTCGGTGGAGAATCCCGAAACCACGGTCACGCCGTTCCGCAACGTCGGCGCGCGCATCAGCAGCGACGACAATCTGATGCCCGACATCACCGCGCGCTGGCAGAAGAAAGGCGATTGGGGCCATGTGTCCGTCGCCGGCCTGGTCCGTCAGTTCGCCTACGAAAACCCGGCGTCCAACATCGACGACACCGCGACCGGCGCCGCGCTCAGCGTCTCGGGCAAGTTCAACTTCGGCAAGAACGACGATCTGCGCTACATGGCCACGTACGGCCGCGGCATCGGTCGTTATCTCGGCTTCGGCATCGCCAGCGACACGGTGCTCGACGCCAGCGGCAGCCTGCAGCCGATCGACGGCTACGGCGCGTTCGCCGCATGGCGCCATGCGTTCTCGCCGAAGCTGCGCGGCAACCTGTTCTATTCGATGGCGCATTTCGATAACGACACGGCCATCACCGGCTTCACCGTCAACGAACGCGCGCAGTCGTACCACGCCAACCTGATCTATTCGCCGGCGCCAAAACTCGACATCGGCGCCGAATTCATTTTCGGCGAACGCTCGCTCGAGAACGGCGCCGACGGCGATCTGCGTCGGTTCCACACCCACGTGAAATATTCTTTCTAAAGCCGGAGGGCTCGGACTATGTCTAGCGTCACTGCCTCGACTGCGCCGCAAACCGGCGAACTCACCAAAGACCACAAGAAGGTCATCTTCGCCTCCAGTTTGGGGACGGTCTTCGAGTGGTACGACTTCTACCTCTACGGGTCGCTTGCCGCGCACATCGGCAAGCACTTCTTCAGCGGGTTGAACGAAACCAGTCAATTCATCTTCGCGTTGCTCGCCTTCGCCGCCGGCTTCGCCGTGCGTCCGTTCGGCGCGCTGTTCTTCGGCCGCCTCGGCGACATGATCGGCCGCAAGTACACGTTCCTCGTCACCATCGTGATCATGGGTTTGTCGACGTTCTTGGTCGGCGTCTTGCCCGGCTACGCCACCATCGGCATTCTCGCGCCGATCATCCTGATCTCGTTGCGACTGCTGCAGGGCCTCGCGCTCGGCGGCGAATACGGCGGCGCCGCGACCTACGTCGCCGAACACGCACCGCACGGCAAGCGCGGCTTGTACACCAGCTTCATCCAGACCACGGCGACGCTCGGTCTGTTCATGTCGCTGCTGGTGATCTGGGCCTGCCGCAACTACTTCGGCAAAGAAACCTTCGAAGCCTGGGGCTGGCGCATTCCGTTCATCGTCTCGGTGGCGCTGCTCGGCGTGTCGGTGTGGATCCGTCTGCAGCTCAACGAATCGCCGTTGTTCAAGCAGATGAAGGCCGAAGGCAAAACCTCGAAAGCGCCGATCACCGAGAGCTTCTTCTCGAAGAACGGCAAGGTCGCGTTGCTCGCGCTGCTCGGCGCCACCGCCGGTCAGGCCGTGGTGTGGTACACGGGTCAGTTCTACGCGTTGTTCTTCATGACCAAAACGCTCAGCGTCGATCCGAACACGGCCGACCTCCTTATCGCCGTCGCGCTCGCGCTCGGCACCGGCGGCTTCGTGTTTTTCGGTTGGCTCTCCGACAAGATCGGCCGCAAGAAGATCGTGATGGCCGGTTGTCTGCTGGCCGCGCTGACCTACTTCCCGGTGTTCAAAACGCTGATGAGCGCGGCGAATCCGGCGCTCGAAAAAGCCGTCGCCACCGCGCCGGCCAAGGTGCTCGCCGATCGCGACCGCTGCGCGCTGCAGTTCGACCCGGTGGGCAAGAAGACCTTCAAGCAGTCCTGCGACATCATCACCTCGGCGTTGGCGAAGAAGGGCATTCCGTACACCATCGACGCCGCGCCCGCCGGCAGCCTCGCCAGCGTGACCATCGGCAGCGCCACGATCGAAAGCTTCGAAGGCGAAACCCTGGCCAAGGACGATTTCAAGGCCAAGGGCGAAGCGTTCGGTAAATCGCTGGGCGATGCGTTGACCGCCGCCGGTTATCCGGCCAAGGCCGACGATGCGCAGATGAACAAGCCGTTGGTGATCGCGCTGCTGACCTACCTCGTGCTGTTGGTGACGATGGTCTATGGCCCGATCGCGGCGTGGCTGGTCGAGCTGTTCCCGACCCGCATCCGCTACACCTCGATGTCGCTGCCGTACCACATCGGCAACGGCTGGTTCGGCGGCTTCCTGCCGTTCATCGCCTTCACCATCGTGGCCGCCACCGGCAACATCTTCAGCGGCCTGTGGTACCCCATCATCATCGCGTTGATGACCCTGGTGATCGGCTCGCTGTTCCTGCGCGAAACCAAAGACGTCGATATCACCCAGTAGGACCGCCGACAGGCGCGACCGCCTTCCTTGCAAACAAGCACGACGCCGGCGAAAGCCGGCGTCGTCATTTGGGGGAGGGCCGGCAGGCCTGATGTTCCGGCAAGCATCAAAGCTTTTGTGGGAGGGCCGGTAGGCCCGATGTTTTGGCAAGCATCAAAGCTTTTGTGGAAGTACCGGAAAGCTTTTGCGGGAGAGCCGACAGGCCCGATGTTTCAACAAGCCCCGAGGCTTTTGTGGGAGGGCCGGTAGGCCCGATGTTTCAGAGGCATGTAATTTTCCCGCTCCGATGGAGTGGATTCGGGCCTGCCGGCCCTCCCACAAAAGCAGGCATCGGGCCTGCCGGCCCTCCCACAAAAGCAGGCATCGGGCCTGCCGGCCCTCCCACAAAGCAGGCATCGGGCCTGAAGGCCCTCCTGCGGGTCAATCGCTCTGCTTGGGCCCGACCAACTTGGCCGCCAAGATGCCGACCTCGTACAGCACGCACATCGGAATCGCCAGCATCAACTGCGACAACACATCGGGCGGCGTGACCACCGCGGCGACGAAAAAGATGGCGACGATCGCGTAGCCGCGCCATTCGCCGAGTTGCTTCGGCGTTACCCAGCCCAGCAGCACCATGATGACCAAGGCCACCGGCAGCTCGAAGCAGAAACCGAAGGCGAAGAAAATGACGACCACGAAGTCGAGATACTTCGTCGGGTCGGGCGTGATCTTCACCACGTCCGGCGCGAAACGCACCAGAAACCCGAACACGCCCTGCAGCACCACGAAGAACGCGAACGCGCAGCCGGCGTAGAACAACAACAGCGCCGACACCAGAATCGGCAGCGCCAAACGTTTTTCGCGGCGATACAAGCCCGGCGCGACGAAGGCCCAGGCTTGGTAAAGCAACCACGGCATCGTGGCGAACAGGGCGACGAAGAACGCCAGCTTCACCGGTGCCATGAATGCCGACATCACCTCGTAAGCGTTCAAGCTGCTGCCCGCGGGCAGTTCGGCCAGCAAGGGC
>JAGNNB010000146.1 GCA_017990865.1 Lysobacteraceae bacterium | reverse complement strand
GCCGGTCGGCGTTTCGTAGCCGCGTTTGCCGGTGCTGACCGTCGAAATCGCGATGCGCACGCCGTTGCGATACACGTACGCGAGTTGTTCGGGCAGACTCACCACGATCACCACCGGACCTTTCGGCGCGAGCTGCGGCATCCACAGATACTCGCCCGCGCGCAATTCGATCGATGGCGGATTCGGCGGCGGTTTCGGGAGTACGTTAGGCGGCGGCACCGTTTTGCGTTCGGTCGCGACCGGCGTTTGCGCGAACGCCGATGCGACAGCGAACGAACAGCACAACAACAGGCCGCAGATTAAAAGCATGCCGCTTAAAAGCATGCCGCGCGCGTGCCCGAGACCGCAGGCGTGCGCATGCGTTTTCGATGTCGCCGGTTCAACGCGCGGTGTAGCCGCCATCGATGGTCAACTCCGAGCCGGTGACGAATTTCGATTCGTCGGAAACCAAGTACACCACACCCCAGGCGATATCGTCCGGTTCGCCCATTGTCCCGAGCGGGTGCAACCGACCGACATCGCGCCGCGCGGCGTCCAGATCGGTCGCGCCGCTGGCGCGCAGATGATGTTCGACCATCGGCGTCCAGATGTAACCCGGATGCACCGAATTCACGCGAATGCGATCCGGCGCGTAGATCATCGCATCGGTTTTGCTCATCAATCTCACCGCGCCTTTCGAGGCGTGGTACGCGGGCACGTCGGGCGCGCCGACCAACCCGTAGATCGACGAGAGATTGACGATGCTGCCGCCGCCCGCGGCTTTCAGATGCGGGATCGCATGCTTGTTGCAGAAAAGCACGCCTTTGACGTTCACCGCCTGCACCCGGTCCCATTCGGCTTCGGTGATTTCGTGGGTGAGCTTGGTGGAACCGGAGATGCCGGCGTTGTTCACCAGCGCGTGCAGTGCGCCGAAGCGCTCGACGACCGCGTTGGTCGCCGCGCGTACGGCGGTTTCGTCGGCGACATCGACATGCCAATACGCGGCCCGCACGCCGCGGTCGCGCAGCGCGACGGCGAGCGCTTCGCCTTCGGCATCCAACACGTCGAACAGCGCGATCGTCGCGCCTTCATCGGCCAAACGTTCGCAGCAGGCGCGACCGATGCCGAGCGCGGCGCCGGTGACGATGCAGACTTTCTCGCGGACTCGTTGCATGAGAGGCTCCTTCGCGGATGACGCATGAGGCGCTCGAACGAAGCGCGATGCGCTCGTTGCGCTAGGCTTACTTCGCCGCGAATCCGAGGGCGATCGTATTGACCCGCGTCAACGCGGCGAAATTCCATGCGCCGATGTTCATGCGGGGCGCCATTCGCGAACGACGCGCCGAAACCTCGCGGCGCCTCGCGACGCACGCCAGGCGAATTACGCCACGCGCACAGCGGACGCGATGTCGGGCAGTCGCCAGCGCGGCAGTTTGAGCGCCAATGTCTGCGCCAGCGCAGCGCATTCCGTGCGAATCGCTTCGTCCGGCTCGCGCAGGGCGAGCAGCGGCGTGTCGATCGGACGATCGATCCAGGGTTGGATCGCCGCGCGTAATTCCAGTTGCGCGATCTGCGCCATGCGCGGCGCCATCCGGTCGAGCCCAAGGTCGCGCCAGCGCGCGGCGGACGAACGCTCGTGCGCGTTCGTGCGCACGGCCGGATCCAGCGCATCGGCGGCGTTGTTGGTCAACAGCGCGATGCGTGGTTGCGAACCGATCGCGGTCAATCGCGAGTAGCGCATGCCGTAGCGCCGTGCGTCTGCCAGAATCTCGCCGCCGAGTCCGCGCGCGCGAAAACGCGGGCCCCAGCGCTTGCCGTCCACCGCATTCCCGCCGCGTTCCCGCGCCAACGACAGATCGCCGAGCAAACAACCTTCGGCGAACGCCGCCGCGATCTCGCGCGCTTGCGCAGTGGCCGCTTCGCCGACGTAGCCGCAGTCCAACTGCGACAACGCATCGGCCATGCCGAACAGTCCGATCTGCAGTCCGCTCGCGGCATGGCCCGCGGAAGCCAGCAAGGCGTCGTCGAGGAAGCGCACGGCCAGCCCGCACACGCGCAGGAATTCGTCGCGGTCGAAGCGCGTCGCCGTACCGCGGGATTGGCGTACGAACGCGGCGACGTTCAATGCCGCCTGCGGCGGGGTCGTCGCTGCTGTCGTGCCGGCGCCGGTACCGGCGTCTCGGAGCAAGCGCTCGCTCGGCAACACTTGCCATTTCGAGAACGCATCCGCGTAACGTTGCGCCCACATCGCCGCGTTGGAGTCCCTCGCACCGGCGACCGCATGCGCCACGCGTTCCCAGGTAGCGTCGATCGTCAGATCGCGCAGACGCGCGCCGTCGCGCCACCGGAACCAGAGGTCCCAGGCGTCGACAGCGGCAGGATCGGTAAAGGCGGTCTTGCCCATGTCGATGGCGCGCGGATTCGGTCTCAGAGGTACCGGTATCTTTCGCGACCCCGGTGCGACCGGGCTTTGATGGGGATCAAAAACCCCGCTGCGAGGGCCGGTTGTTACAAACCGTTACGATCGGTTGCACGCGCGTCATCGTGACGGATACCCCGGGGCGTAGGGTGTCCATGGGGCGCGGACCGATGGGAGGTCGGCGATGCGCCCGGCCCGAGCGGTACGACGAAACGATTCGACGAGACAGTTCGACGAAACGCTTCGCACGCACGGGCGCGAGATTCCCATACGACGCACCACCTGGAGAGACCGCCATGCTCGATTCGAACGCCCCTTCGGCAGCGCTCGCTGCGCCTCATCTGGATGCTTGGTTCGCGCAGCCGGACGGCTTGACCGGCGAAGACATCGAATCGCAATTGCTGCGTCTGGGTCTGCCGCGCAAGCTCGTGCATCGCAAAGACACCCTGTTTCGCCCCGGTCAATCCAAGAGCGCGCTGTACCTAGTGCGTTCGGGCTATTTCAAGACCTCGCTGCTCAGCGAAGACGGGCGCGAAAAAGTCACCGGTTTCCGCATGCGCGGCGATCTGCTCGGCTTGGATTCGATCGGTCTGTCGCACCACGCCTGCGAGGCGGTGGCGCTGGACGTGGGCGAGGTGGTCGAATTACCGCATGCGCTGTTATCCGCGCGCGTGCCTGGGTTCCAAATGTGGTTGGCGGCGACCATGGCGCGCGAAATCCGCCGCGATTGGGAGTGGATGCTCGCCACCTCGACGCTCGGCGCCGAACAGCGCGTGATCGCGTTCTTGTTGGATCTGGCCGATCGTCAACGCGCGCTGGGCTACAGCGGCGAACAGGTGATGCTGCAGATGACGCGCGCCGAAATCGGAAATTTCCTCGCGCTGCAGTTGGAAACCGTGACGCGCGCGCTGTCCCATCTCGACGTCGTCGGTTTGATCGCGGTGGACCGCCGCGAAATCCGCATCCTCGATACCGGCGCGCTGCGCGCGATGATCGCCGGCGAACGCGGTCTGCATTGAACCGAGAGGTTCGAGCGAAGCGGCTCGAATCAATCGGCCAAATCGATTCATCCGTTCGATTCATCCGCTGCGCGGCCGCGCAGCGCTCCATCGCTCCCTGTTCGCCGCGCTCGATCGTCGATTCCCCCGACCCCGTGCGCGGCGTTTCTTTGTGCGATGTCCGGGCGGAAGCGCGGGCTTCTTGCCTATCGGCGAGTACGACTCAGCGCGCGCGACGATCGAGATTGCGGCGGATCGCTTCGCCGAGTTGTTCGCGGCGATAGGGTTTGCGCAGCAATTCGAAGCCCGTGTCGTGGCCGACGGTCGGCGCCTGCGTGGGGTCGGCGTAGCCGGAGGTGAGCAAGACGGGCAGTTCCGGGCGCAACGCGCGCGCCGCTTGCGCCAACTCCAGCCCGCTGCCGCCCTTGCCGAGCATCAAGTCGGTGAACAGCAGGGCGATCTTCGGTTCGCTGCGCAGCACCGCCAAGGCATCGTCTTCGCCGGCGACGACACGCACCGCGTAACCGAGCGAACGCAGGAACGCCGAAGCGATCGCGGCCACGTCCGCCTCGTCTTCCACCACCAACACGGTTTCGTGGCCGGCCATCGGCAGCGCGGCGCGTTCGCTGTCCCCGCCCCCGCGCTCCGCTTCGGTCGCCGGCAGATACAGGTCCACGCGCGTGCCGTAACCGAGTTTGCTGTCGATCTGCAGATGACCGCCGCTTTGCTTGACGAAGCCGTAGACCATGCTCAAGCCCAAGCCGCTGCCGCGGCCGGCTTCCTTGGATGTGAAGAACGGATCGACCGCGCGCGCCAACACCTCGGGGGTCATGCCGTGGCCGGTATCGATCACCGAAATCATCACGTAGCGGCCCGGCGTCAAGGTGCGGGCCGGGTCGTTTTCGGCTGCCCAATGTTCGCGCAGCACGATGTCGATGCGCCCGCCGCGCGGCATCGCATCGCGCGCGTTCAACGACAGGTTGACCAGCGCCGCGTCGAGTTGCCCGGCATCGGCGTAGACCGAAGGCAGATCGTCGGGGCAGTCGATCGCGAGCTGCACCGATTCGCCGAGCGTGCGCCGCAGCATGAAGCCCACGTCCTCGAGCAAAGCGCAGGGCGCCAGCACGCGCGGACTGAGGCGCTGGCGTCGCGCGAACGCCAGCAGTTTGCCGGTCAGTTCGGCGCCGCGACCGACCGAACGCAGCGCGTTGCCGATCAATTCGCTCGCTTCCGGGCGGTCGCCGCACTCGACTTCGAGCAATTGCAGGCTGCCGGAGATCACCGTCAGCAGATTATTGAAATCGTGCGCGATGCCGCCGGTGAGTTGGCCCACGGCGTCCAAACGTTGCGCGTGCGCCAATTCTTCTTCGGTGCGTCGACGTTGGATCAAGCCGGCCGCGAACAACGCCGCCGATTGCAGCATGTGCTGGGCGTCGTGATCGAAGCGCTTGGGCTGCGACGACAACGCGAGCAGCGCGCCCATCGGCCGACCGCGATCGAGCAACGGCAGCAATGCGGCGCTGGCGACGCCGGGAATGCCGGCGAAACCGCCGCTGTCGAGAATGGCGCTGCGGCCTTCGTTCAACACCGGCAACAGCGGATTGTGCGGATCTTCCAGCCAACGCGATGGATGCGACCAGTCTTCGCGCAGGCCGATCGATTGCCGCAAGTCGATCTCGCGCGAATGCGGGTTGAGAATCAGAATGGCGACGCGCTCGACTTCCAACGCTTCGGCGAGCGAGGCGGGCAGGCCGTCGATCACATCGTCTTCATTGCGCGCGTCGAGCGCGGACTGGCCCAGTCGCGCGATCGCCGCGTCGTAGCGCGCGCGCAC
This sequence comes from Lysobacteraceae bacterium, assembly GCA_017990865.1. Taxonomy (GTDB): domain Bacteria; phylum Pseudomonadota; class Gammaproteobacteria; order Xanthomonadales; family Xanthomonadaceae; genus Lysobacter_I. The sequence goes on along the minus strand of JAGNNB010000146.1, from coordinate 2,174 downwards.
CAGCGATTGGCGCACGCGCTGGCTTTCGGAGATATCGCGCACCGAAGCGAGATAGCACGTGCCGTCGGCGCCCTCGATCGGGCTGAGCGCGATTTCGATCGGGAATTCGCTGCCGTCGCGCCTGAGGCCGGTCATCGACTGACCGGCGGCGCCCATCGCGCGCACTCGCGGCGCACGCATGTAGGCGTCGCGGTGCGCACGGTGCCGCTCGTGCAGTCCTGCGGGCATCAGCGCTTCGATCGATAGCCCGATCAGGCCGCCCGGGGAATACCCGAACAAGGTTTCGGCGAGCCGGTTGGCTTCGGCGATGCGGCCGTCGCGATCGGCGATGATCAACGCGTCGGGAACCGCCTCGAACAACACGGCGTTCAGCGCATCGGCTTTTATGGCGTGTTCGCTCATCGACGCGTCAGTTCCGGCGTACGACCGCGACGGCGAACAGATAGCCGGCGCCGCGCACGGATTTGATCAACCGCGGATTCGCCGGGTCGGTTTCGATCTTGCGGCGCAAACGCCCGATCTGCACGTCGATCGCGCGGTCGTACGGCCCGGCGTCGCGACCGTGCACGGTGTTCATCAGTTGATCGCGCGAAAGCACCAGATTCGGGCGTTGCAGCAGCGCGTGCAGCAGTTCGAATTCGCCGGTGGTCAACGCGACTTCGCGGCCGTCGGCGTAGGTGAGCCGGCGCGCTTCGGGTTCCAGCCGAAAGCCTTCGAACTCGAACGGCGCGGCTGCGGACATGCGTTCGCTGTCGGGGCGTTCCCCCGACGACCGGCGCAATACCGAACGAATGCGCGCGAGCAGTTCGCGCAGATCGAACGGTTTGGTGACGTAATCGTCGGCGCCCAGTTCCAAACCGACGATGCGTTCGACCGATTCGCCGCGTCCGCTGACGATGATCACCGGAACGTTCCAACGACGCAGATCGCGGATCACGTTCAAACCATCGTCGTCGGGCAATCCCAGGTCGAGCAGCACCAGATCGGCCGGTGCGCCTTCCATTCGTCGTCGCAGCGACGCGGCGTCCGCATACAACTCCACGCGAAGCCCTTGTCCGCTCAAATAGCGACGCAACAGGTCGCCGATTTCCTCGTCGTCGTCGACCACGAGCACCAAGGGATGCGACGGATCGTGTTGTGCGGAAACTGCCATGAGGTCGTCGCGATAGGGCCGCGTCGTGAGAGGCGGCAGTCTAGCAAGTCGTTGTACGGGTCGGCGCTCGGGGGCGATCTTCCGGAGCGTCTTTCCGCGCCCGGGCCCGGGGCGTCGGCGGGGTCGGCAGGGCTCCGGAGCCCGCCGTGGCGGCGAATTCGCGCGTCTTCGATGGGCCGATCAAAGCGAAAACGGGATCGTCGGTGATACCGTCGAATCGCTCGAAGGCTTTCTTCGGGCTGGTATCCATTCGTTGCTAAAAACCGCGCATTTTTTCCGCGCGATTTGCTATTTCCCAAATACACAACACTCTCAGGAGATCACAATGTACACGAAGTCTTTCAAAGCGCTTTCGCTCACCGCGATGGGTTTGGTGTTCGGTCTGACGGCGAGCCAAGAGGCGTTCGCCCGATGCGGTTGCCCCGAAGACGGCCACGGCCGGCCCAAGCTCAGTATCGGACTGGGCGAGTCGTACCCGCTCGCGTTGGATTTGGCCGCCGACCCGGCCTGGGCGGTGTACGAGTTCGAGCGCGACGGCGTCCGTTACGTGCAGGTCAACGACGAGTTCGGCGATGTCCGCGCTGCGGTCGGCCGCATCGACGGCACGTTCTGGGTCATGCCGATCGGCAGCGATGCCGACCATGTTTCGGTACAGGGCGACCCGACGCCGGCGGGTCAGGGCGTGGTTCTCGCGCGTACCGCGGATACGATGGTCATCCGCTACCGGAGCGGCGGCCAAACGCAATGGGTGATCCGAGCGCCGTAAATTTACGGCGATATGGCATCGGCCCGGATGAGTCGCTCATCCGGGCCAATATCGCGGCTTGCGGACGGGAAGGCGCTCGCGAGGGTATGCGGGGCCGCGGCCGTTTGCGCGACGGGTTCGGACAACAGCACGCGCACGCGATGCGACTCGTGCCTGAGCAGGCCGCCGTAGGCTTTGACGCGCGCATCCAGAATGGTCGACGCCGCCACCCCGGCTTGGGTCACTCGACGTTCCGCGGTGGGCTCGACCGTCACC
>JAGNNB010000145.1 GCA_017990865.1 Lysobacteraceae bacterium | reverse complement strand
GCATTCAGGTGTTCACCGCGAACATTCGCCTTCGCGGCGCCGTCTTCACTGTCAACTTCTTGGCGGTCATCGGGATGTGGGCGGTGATTCTCCGGTTGGCGCTCGGTGCCGCCTGAGCTATCGTTTGAATGGGCCGTCGCCGTTCCGAGAGTTGTGCGCGCTACGCTCTCGCTCGTCCCCCGCGTCGCTGCGGCGCGCTTCAACTCAGCGTCGTACCGTGCAGGCGGGATGCGCCTGCCGCATTTTTTGACCGCTCGCATGCGATCCACGGATAATCCGTTCGTGCCGAACAGGAGCGCATTAACGTGAACATCACGCCCACACCGATCACAGCGGCGCTCGCAGGCGTCTTCGCGGCGATCGTGATGCCGATACTCTGGTCGAAGTCCGGAAACGACAGCATCGCTGCGATGGCGGCGTTCTTGATCGTCGTGGCATTGCCCGCGCATGCGTTCGTGGTCGGTTTCCGTCGCAACCAAGCGCCGAGCGATGCAAGAACGCTCGACGTCGCGTTGCTGAAGCGTATCGGCATCTGGTTTTTCTCGGCTATAGTCACAGCCGTCGTTGTGCAGGCCATTCGCACTTGAGGTCGATAAGCGCTGCCGTTGTACGAATGATTCGGAACGGATGTCTTCTTGTGCTGTCGATAGACGATCGGTCGTGTCCATCGCAGCGAAGCCGTACGCTTCAAGCGCTTCCGACGATTCCGTCCCAGCTCTGACCTATTCTTTCGGAGATTCGCGACGTGATATCCCGTTGCTTTTACGCGATGCTTTCTTGTTTGGCGTTCGCCTGCGTCGGCAACGCGACCGCTGCCGGTCTCGTCGTCGTCGATGCGGCCAAACTCGATCGCTACTGGCGCATGGAGCCCGGTGTCGAGTCGATGCAAGTCGGCGACAAGCGCGAAACCGCTTTTGGATGCATCGCGATCGGCTTCGTGATCGACCGCGGTGGGCGAGTGACGGCGGCGCGGCCGCTGCGGCTAGCGTTCGGCAAAGACGTGAGGCCCAAGCGCGCGCGTGAACTCGGCCTCGCGATCAGTCGCGCCGCGTCCGCGCTTCCGGCGTACGCACCCGCTGCCGAAAATCCCAATCACGCGGAAGTGTTCACAGTGCTCGCGATTCCGGTGTTCGGACGCGGATTGTGGCCGAATCTGGACGAACCAAGACGAAAAGCGGCGGTCGAGCGTTTGCGCCCGAGTTGCGAGATCGCCGATCTCGCCGCGTGGGTGGACGCGCACGATATGCGCAAGGATCCGGAGATCGAAGTCGCGCCGGAGATTGATATTCCGACTCCTTGATCAGGGATCAAAGAACCCGCGAGCTCTCGAAAAGTCTGTCATTCCGAGCGCAGCGAGGAACCTGATTGTGTTGCCAATTGCAATCCAAAAACGGGTTCCTCGCTGCGCTCGGAATGACATTACGTTTTGGACGACACCTTGATTGTTATCTGATCGCGACTGTCGCCGCGTTTCCTTACTGCGCTGAGGGCGGCGCCGCATGCGCAATCCGTGAGACACCGCTCCGGTAATGTGTTCTTCGGTCCGCCGCCGCGGATGTTTCCAAATGTTTCTCGCAAATGTCCGCTGCGCAAGCCGCGCGGCGGCGAATCGGTATCGTCTGCGTAGACCCAGCGGCGGGTCTGTCGTCACTTCGCAGGCGATGTTTGCGCGTATCGCGTCGTCGCTCTTCGATAGCGGCGCCATCGCTTTGTCGGCGACATCGTTCGAGTCGATAAGTCGATGCGCAATGCGGAAACGTTCTCGCATCGGCGCTCGGATGTTCCGAGCGCGAAGCGCGCTTTCAACCATGAAGAAGGAGTTTTTGAATGAAGAAGTACCTGGTCGCGGCCATCATCGCAGCGTCGTTCGTCGGCAGCGCATCGGCCGCGAATTGGCAATCGCTCGGTCGCGTCAATGCGCTGACTTCCATGCCGAACCTGCAGCAATGCCAGCAGCGCATCGTCAACCATTACTGGAGTTCGAAGCCGGCGTATTACCCGACCAACGTCAACACCTACGGCCCGACGAACATCGAATTCGTGTTCGACACCAATTTGCGTTCGTTGCGGACGTTGACCAGCAATTCGGTGGCCAATTCGCGTTTCAAAACCGCGATCGACAGCTACAACCTGCGCACCGGGGCGAAAAGCATCCATGGCGCGGTGTCGATCGGCGATTACCCGCGCGTCTCGATCGAAGTGTCCTATGTCGATGCGCAGGGCCTGACCCAGGGCTTGGGCTACGGCATCGTGCCGAGCGAATTGCAGCACTACGAACTGCAGCAGCTTTGCCCGCTTTGACGTCGTCGCGTTCCGACGAGCGTCGCGCACGGCCTCGGGCAGGTGCCCGGGGCCGTGCGGCGTTCGAGCGATGGACCGCCCGCGCCGACCCGGTTTTCGGAAGGCAACCGTTTGATTTTAAATGGGGTTCGGCCTGTTCCAAGCGAGTATAATGCGCGTTTTCCCGCCGCCCGCCCCACCTCAGGACACCCCCATGAGCATCGAACAGCTTGCCGAAACCGCCCGCGCGATGGTCGCGCCGGGTAAGGGCATCATCGCCATCGACGAATCCAACAGCACCATCGCCAAGCGTTTCGAGTCGGTGGGCATTCCCAACACCGAAGAAAATCGTCGCGCGTATCGCGAGTTGTTGCTGACCACGCCGAAACTCAACGAGCACATTTCCGGCGCCATTCTGTTCGACGAAACCATCCGTCAGTCCACCAAGGACGGCGTGCCGTTCACCAAGGTGATGATGGACAACGGCATCATCCCGGGCATCAAGGTCGATAAGGGCACGCACGCGCTGGCCGGTTTCCCGGGCGAAGTGGTCACCGAAGGCCTCGACGGTCTGCGCGACCGTTTGAAGGAATACGCCAAGCTCGGCGCGAGGTTCGCCAAGTGGCGCGCGGTCATCACCATCAGCGAAGACGCGCCGTCCAGCGCCTGCATCGACGCCAACGCCCATGCGCTCGCGCGCTACGCCGCGCTGTGCCAGGAATGCGGTTTGGTGCCGATGGTGGAGCCCGAAGTGTTGATGGACGGCGACCACGATATCGAAACCTGTTACGAAGTCACCGAAGTCACGCTGCGCGCGCTGTTCGATGCGCTGTACCAGTTCAACGTGATGCTGGAAGGCACGATCCTCAAAGCCTCGATGGTGGTGTCCGGTAAGGATTGCGCCGAGCAGGCCTCGGTGGACGAAGTGGCCGAAAGCACGGTGATGTGCTTGAAGTCGGCGGTACCGGCGATTCTGCCGGGCATCGTGTTCCTCTCCGGCGGCCAGAACGACGAAGACGCGACCGCGCATCTCAATGCGATGAACCAGATGGGCCCGCTGCCGTGGCCGCTGTCGTTCTCGTACGGCCGCGCCATGCAATCGGCCGCGCTGAAGATTTGGTCGCAAGACCTCGTCGCCAACTTCGCGAAGGCGCAAGACACCGTCTACGCCCGCGCCCGCGACAACGGTATGGCTGCCCTCGGAACGTGGGAAGGCTGATCCGCTTCGCTCGATAGTGATTAGCTCGACACCGACGCGCGCGTCGGTGAGCGTCCGCACAGGGATGTGCGGGCCGGGTTTTCAACAGACGGGAATTCGAACGCATGTCGCTGCAACATTTCGTCTTCGCACGCCGCTGCACCGTCGCGGCCTGCGCTTTGTCGTTGACTCTTTTCGCGAGCGCAGCCTCGGCGCACGAGGATCCCGCGGTTCGCACCATCCCCGCGAAAAACGGCCGCGTGCTGGTCGAACGCCAAAACCATGCGGCCGTGCACGGCGATGACGGCAGCGTGCGCGAACAGGGCGCGATCGACATGGTCTCGGTCGAAAACGCATCCGGCATGCTGGTGTCCGAGTCGACCTGCAGCGCCGAAACCGGCAGCTACGACGATTTCCACGCGTTCTTCGGCGCGCTGACGCAGGCGGTCGAAATGAACGACGCCGGACGGCTCGCGCCGCTGGTGGAATTCCCGCTGCGCGTGAACCGCAGCGGCAAGAAGCCGCTGAAGATCGCGAACGCGGCGGCGTTGCGGAAACAGTACGCGCGGGTGTTCCCCGGTGCGACGCGCCAAGCGATTCTCGATGCCGATCCGGCGGCCGTGTTTTGCCGCGACGAGGGCGCGATGATCGGCGATGGCGTCGTTTGGGCGAGAAAGCAGGCCGGCCGCGTGGCGTTGTTCGCGATCAATCCGCGCTGAGCGGTTCGCGCCGATCGGTCTGAGTCGATCAATCTCAGCCCATCAATTTCAGCCGCTCAATCTGAGCTTGCTACTCTGAGCTGGCCAATCTGCGCTCATCAATCTGCGCAGATCGTTCGCGATCTGGCTTGCGCATCCGATCGCGGTTTCGCGCGTTACTCCACCACGCGCGGCAGCGTCGATGTTTTGTCGGCGCTCTTGGCCGCCATTCGGCGGTCGATCGCATCCAGGCCGATGTCCGACACCGTTTTCAACGCGGTGAACACGATCATCAGCGCCGGCCCGGCTTCCATGCCGCCGCCGAACATGATCGCCAGATGCATCGGCACGACGCGCAGATAGGGCGTGAACATCAACGCGCCCAGGTTGGGTTTCCCGCGCAGGTCCGAGGCGTGCTGCGCCGCGTAGGTCGCGCGCTGCGAATACAAGAACGACACGCCGCACGCGAGCAGAATCGATAAGTCTCGCCAGCCGTCCACGCGATGTTGGGACGCCAGGAAGACGAGATACGCGAGATGGAAGCCGCCGTAGTGCAGGGCGAAGAAATTCGCGGTCGAACGTTTGCCGCTTTCGTTTTCCGGAACGCGTTGGCCGTTGGAAGTAAACCCTTCCGTGCTGAACCGCGCCACCGTCAGCATGCGCTTGCGCGCGTACCAGCCGACGACGAGGCTCTGGACCCAGTAGGTCCACAGCAGCCAACCGGCTTCCCAGTCGAACACCAGGGCCAAGACCAGCGTGAACGCGTTGGCGAGGATCAGATTGCGCGATGAGGGCGCCATCGGGCTTCCGGTCGGAGTTTGCGGTCCGGCGATGGTACGCCACCGACCGCGCCGCTGCGTACTCGCCCAGCGACGAGCGAAGGGAATAAAGCGGGCACTGGCGCGTTTTCCATGGGCAGCCCCGATTTCGCCACGCTGCATGGCACTTACAGGAGTGCGTTATGGTTCCCCCGAAGCTTTCCATTCTCTCCGCGTTGTCGCTGCTTGTCGGTTTTTCGCTGGTCGCCGCATCTGCGAACGCCGCCGAATTGCGGTTGCGCTGCGAACAACGCGGCTCGCCGGCCCGCTCCAAGATTTCGGTCGACGGCAAAAATCTGTTCCCGCAGAACGCGATGTATTCCACGCGCATCGTTTCCGGCAGCCATCAGGCGACGCATGCGCCGATGACGGCGACCGCCGACGAAGTCGAGTTCGATTTCGACAGCAATCCGGCCGATATCGCCGCGGGCGCGCAAGCCATCGCGGGCGATTTCATCGTCGGCGGTAGCGTGCAGGCCGCGATCTTCGACGCGAACGGACAGGTCGTCGCCGGCCCGGTCGTGGCGACGTGCCGCAGCCGCACGCCGATTCAGGTGCGTTCGCCGTCGGCCGCACCGACGCCGACGACCACAACCACGACGACCAGTCCGCGTACGGGCCGCTTGCCCGAGCGTGCGCCGTCCGAGCGCATCCGTCGCTAACGGCAAGCGCTCACCGCGCGTTCGCGGCATCGAACGCGATCGCGTCGTCGCGCTGCGGGCACCCGTCGCCGACGGCGCGATCCAGGTGTCGCGGGTTCATACGCTATGCGCCAAACGGCGCGCGAACGATATCGATCAGCGGTGCGGTCGAGAGGGCGCATCGCTAGGCCGAGCAGATAGGTTGATTAGATAGGCCGAAAGTCATGGTCGTGCGCGGGCTCGGCGCCGAATCGTGCGGATTCGCGCCCGCAACCCTGCGATGCGCGGGTGACGCACGCGATTTCGCCGCGGATCACGTCGTCCGTTCTACAATCTCGCGCGTCTTTTGCCGAAGTTCGCGCCCATGGCCTATCCGTCCGTCTCCGCCGCATCCGCATCGCACTTCGTCCTGCGGCGGTGGATGCGATGGATCTTCGTTGCGGGATTGGCCGCGGCATTGACCGCAGCGCTGACCGCGTGCGGCGGCGACGAATCCGCCGCGAAAGGCGGCGCGGGTCCGGGCGGCGGCCCTGGCGGCGGCCCTGGCGGCGGCCCTGGCGGCAGTCAAGGCGGCGGCGATCGTCCCACCGCCGTCACCACGCTGCGTTTGCGTACCGAACGTTTCGCCGAACGCTACAGCGCCATCGGTACGGTGAAAGCGCGCGAGTCGGTGACGGTCACCGCGAAAGTCAGCGAGATCGTGCAACAGGTGCATTTCGACAGCGGCGACACCGTGGCCGCGGGCGCGCCGTTGGTGACGCTGTCGCAGCGGCAACAGCAGGCCGCGTTGGCCGAAGCGCAAGCCGCGGCGGACGAAGCGGAGCGTCTGTTCCGCCGTCAGCGCGAACTCGCCGACCAACAACTCATCGCGCGCGCGCAGCTCGACAATCAGCGCGCGGCGCGCGACGCCGCGAATGCGCGCGTGGCGCAGATTCGCGCGCAATTGTCCGATCGCGTGATTCGCGCGCCGTTCGCCGGCGTGCTGGGCTTGCGTCAAGTCAGTCCGGGCGCCTTGGTCACGCCGGGCACCGCCATCGCTACCTTGGACGCGCTGGAGCGAGTGTACGTCGATTTCCCCTTGCCCGAATCGCAACTCGGTCGCGCTGCTCGAGGCGGACGTGTGACCGGCACGGTGGCCGGTTATCCGGGCCGCACGTTCGTCGGCCTCGTGTCGATCGTCGACACGCGACTCGACCCGGTGGCGCGCGCGGCCTTGGTGCGCGCGGATTTTCCCAACGTCGATCGCGTGCTGCGTCCCGGCATGCTGGTCAACGTCGAATTGGCCGGCAGCGAACGCGAGGCCTTGTTGGCGCCGGAAATCGCGGTGGTGCAAGTCGGTCGCGAAAGTTTCGTGTACCGCGTGAAGGACGACGAGAGCGTCGAACAAATTCCGGTGACGATCGCCGCGCGCAGCGAGGGACGGGTCGAAATCGCGAGCGGCGCGGCGGCGGGCGATCGCATCGTCGTGGAAGGCACCGGCAAGCTGCGCCCGGGCGCGAAGATCGCCGAAAGTGCGGAGAAGGCGCCTGCCGAAGCTGCGCCTGCCGCATCTCCCGCCGCGGCGCCCGGTGGAGCAGTGCCCGGTGGAGCGGCGCCGGCCGCACCCGCTACGACGGGCCGCTGAACCATGCGCCTCTCCGATGTCTCGATCGAACGCCCGGTCTTCGCCGTCGTCCTGAGCCTGTTGCTGATCGTGCTCGGCACGATGGCCTACACGCGACTGACGCTGCGCGAATTGCCCGCGATCGATCCGCCCGTGGTGTCGGTCGATGTGACCTATCC
>JAGNNB010000144.1 GCA_017990865.1 Lysobacteraceae bacterium | reverse complement strand
GCACCTCCCTTGCGGGGAAGACGGTGCATATCGTGTCTGGCAATTATCGCTATTACTACATTTGCAGACCGCCTACCTGGATCTTCGTGAAGGCGTGCCCGATCAACGGCGGACCCTGCTTTTACTGATTGAACATGCCCTGATTGAGCATGCCTTGATCGAGCATGCCTTGATCGAGCATGCTCCGATCGAGCATGCCCTGATCGCGCGATCGCGACGACACGCCGCGTTCGCTTCGATGCGACGAGCCCGGGCCTATCCCGGGCTCGTTTTTGAACGGCGAGTGCCGGGACATCCCGATCGCGGATCGGGATGGGATGCCTCGGCGTCTTGACGGCGAGGGGCATGCGCGGTGCGCACGCCCGCCTAAGAGCCTGTTTAAAATCTGCTGCGCTCGGCGCTTTCGCGCCGTCCGCTGCTCGAAATGCTCATGTACCTGCACGTACACTGCGCTTTCTGCGCTGCGGGCGGCGCGTAAGTCCCATTGCTCGCGACGATTTTAAACAGGCCCGAACGTTTACATGGGAACGCTTTGTTTTCGCGTCGCGTCGCTTTGCGTCTCCGGCGGCTTGGTCGCGTTCGCGATGCCGCTGCTGACGTCCAATGGCGTGGCGACCGCCTTGTCGAAATTCACGCTCGTCGTTTTGGAGCCTTCCCAAGCGGCATCCTTGCCTTGAATGGCGAAGAGCGTCGTTTCGCCCTTGGCGGAAACGCCACGCGCGACCGTATCGATTTCGGCGATCCCCGCCGCTTTCGCACTGGCGGCGAGCGCGGCGGCCGCGTTCTCGATTTGCGTTTCGGAGGTCAACCCGAATGCGGTCCGAGACGCGTCCAGGCGGACGTACGCTTGACGATACAGCGCATTCTCCGGATGGGCTTCATCGCGCAGCGACAGCGTCGGGGATGAGGAATCGCGCTTCGACGCGGGTTCTTTGCCGGGGGTCGGGTCTGCGGTCTTGGACGGCTCGTTGGTGCTCGGCGAATCCTTGTTTTCGACTTGGACGATCATGCCGAGTTTGACCAAAGTCGGCGTATCCGCGATGCCAGTCGGCGGCAAGCCTTGTTGCGTTTGATAGGTTTTCACCGCCGCCGCGGTGTCCTGGTCGTAGTGGCCGGTGATGTCGAGCTCGCGGCCGTTCTTGCCGAGAAGGCCGAGTTCCTTCAACGCCGTTTGCAATTCTTTGACCTCCTGACCGCTTTCGCCGGGGCGCAATACGCCGTCGTTCATGGCCGCGCGCGGCTGCGCCAGTCGTATCTTCGCGAGCGTGTATTCGTCCGCGATGCCGGTTTCCGGAATGGCGTTTTCGCGCTGGAATTGCGCGACCGCTTCGCGCGTACTTTTAGCGTACAGCCCCGTCGATGGCGTCGACTTGCCGGCGTCGTCGGTGTAGCCCAGTTCGCGCAGTCGGGTCTGCAGCGCGCCGACTTCGGGGCCGCGCTCGCCTTCGCGCAATATGCCGTCCGCCAGTGCGCGGCTTCCGGTTGATTCGGGGGCGGCGCGCTTCGGTTCGGCATCGGTATGAATGAGCGCACGCAGTGTCGGGCCGTCGGCGATGCCGGTCGCCGGAAGGCCTTTCGCCTTCTGGAATTTGATGACGGCATCTTCGGTCGCATCGTTGAACATGCCGTTGTGGCCGATCTTGCGGCCTTTGTCGTCGGTGTAGCCCAAGGTTTCCAGTTTGCGTTGCAGCCAGCGGACCTCTTCGCCGCGTTCGCCTTCTTGCAACCGTCCATCGGCCATCGCCGAAGGCGATTTCCCGGGTTTTCCGCCGGTGGGCGGTGCGTCTTTTTGCGGCGGCGTATCGTCCGGCGACTTCGCGCCGGGAGGCGTCGGCGTGCTGCCTGGGCCGGTCTTGATCGCCAGTTTGTCGAGGATCGAGTCCGGGATCAGGCTGAGCCCGGAGGCTTTCAAATCGATCTCCGCCTTGCGCAGTTGCTGGATCTTTTCCTCGGACAGCGACACGTAACGCACATCCTTCAGCACATCGCTCCAAGTCTCGTGGTAATTGCGGAACTGCGTCGTCTTGGCGGCGTCGCGCGCGCAGGCGTCCACGAACGCGGGATAGGCTTTCTTGAAGCCATCGGCGTAGCGCGACAGTTCCTGTTCGTTCAAGCCCAACGCCTGCACATCGCGGGTATTTTTCGCCGCGGCGAGTTTCTCGGCCAATTCGCGCGGTTCAACGGCCAACGCGACGTAACGGTGCCACATCTCGGCGGTCTTGCCGCCGTCGGCGACGATCTGATTCATGCGCACGATGGTCTGCGCTGCGTTGCCCGGGCCGGTTTGCATCCCCTCGACGTTCCGCAGTTGCGTATCGAGTTTGCCCGAGAACTCGCCCGGGCTGAGTTGCTGAAAGCCCAGGCGCCGCCGGAATTCGTAATCCGCCGCCACCTGATGGATATCCATCGCGCCTTCGACCACGTACTTCATCCCGTAGTACTGCAGCGTGACGATCGCCAGCGGCACGTTGGCGGCCTCAAGGAACGCAGCGGCGCGCAGCAGTCCGGTGGACGCCAATTTTTCGCCTGCCGCTTCCAGCGTGATCGCGCCGACGCTGCGCAGGCTTTGCGCGAGGTCGAGACCGGCTTCGGTGTATTGCGCGGCCGTCAGCGGTTTGCCGTTTTCGTCGACGCCGCGGTACATCTTGTAGGTGTTGAGATAGATGTTGGCGGCGTCGCCGCCGACGGAGAAGGCCTTGCTGATGCGCGCGAACGTCTCGAAGCCGTTCATCGCGTCGATGCCCTTGATATCGGAATAGCGCTCGCCGACGGTGAGGATACCCGCGCCCTTCGCGTCGAGTTTCTTGTCGTAGACCTGCTCGAACAACTTGAACAGCGCCGCCGGGCCGCCGCCGGCCATTTTCAGGCCTTGCGCCACGCGATCCTGGTCGTTCAGTTCGATGCCGGTCTTCAACGTGTCGAGCGCGCCGGAGAGCGCCTCGTTGCCGTTCGCGGTGGCGACCTGTTTCAAGGCCTCGATCACCAGCAGGATCTTTTCCTTGGTCTGCCCGTCCATCTCGCCGAGCGGCGGGCCGAGGATCTGCTTGCGGTAATCCAGCACGCGCTGCTGATCGCCGTAGTCGAGCGTGATTTCGTACCCGGTATAGGTGCCGTCGGGGTTCTTGCCGTCGTGGCTCGCGCCGGGCCATTCGCCGTGCTTGGGCGCGGATAGCGCCCCCGTCGATTCCTTGATGAACCCGATGCCGTCTTTCTCTTGCATCGTCAGAATCTGTTCGATGGTGGTGGCATCTGTCGGCATGCCGTTGCGGGCCAGCATGTCCGCAATGACGCGTCTGGCCAGTTCGCGAGGCTCGATGGGTCCATCGCTCGGAATGAGCGCGACGTAGGTGGTCGGCGTATCGAAGGTACCGATCACATCGCCGACGATCAGACGACGCGGGGTGAAAGAGTCGGAAGAACGGGGTTCCGTTTGCGGCATGCGTGCGCTCCATTCCAGAAAAAGTCGGCATGGAGTTCGGCCCGTTCGCCGGAAACATCGATGGTTCGCGCGACACCCACCGCTTCGTCCGCAAGCGTGCGTGTCTGTTCGGAACGGCCCCCATGCCATTTCACGTTACCACCACGGTGGCGGTGAGCAAAGGCAACCTCCCGACGATCGCAGGGCTTGCGTCGGAGGCGCAAAGACCGCTGCATCCGAGAAGGGCAGTGCGCTCGTAGGCTTGCGTTCCAGGCCTGAGCGCCCAATATCGGTTTTTCGCCCCCCACCCCGAACGATGCGCCCATGACGCTCAGCCCGGTTTCCGACCCCACCATCGATGTTCCCGCCGCCGCCCGCCCGACGGCCGCGAACCTCGCGCCCGCGCTGCGGGTGGTGGGCTTGGGCAAACAGGTCGCGCTGCCCAGCGGCCCCCTGACCATCCTCGACGACATCGGCTTCGAAATCGCCGCGGGCGAGCGGGTCGCCATCGTCGGCGCTTCCGGTTCCGGCAAAAGCACGCTACTCGCGCTGATGGCCGGCTTGGACACGCCCACGTCGGGTTCGGTGTCGCTCGACGGCGCGCCGTTGTCGGCCCTGGACGAAGACGGCCGCGCGAAAGTGCGCGGCGAGAAAGTCGGGTTCGTGTTCCAGAGTTTCCAACTGCTGCCGTCCTTGACCGCGTTGGAGAACGTGATGTTGCCGCTGGAACTACGCGGCGATGCCGATGCGCGCACACCGGCGTTGGGCATTCTGCAAAAAGTAGGCTTGGGCGAACGCTTGGGTCATTACCCGCGGCAGTTGTCCGGCGGCGAGCAACAGCGTGTGGCCTTGGCGCGCGCGTTCGTGACCCGCCCGGCGCTGCTGTTCGCCGACGAACCCACCGGTAATCTCGACACGCGCACCGGCCAAGCCATCATCGAATCCTTGTTCGGATTGAACGCCGAGGCCGGCACGACCTTGGTGTTGGTGACGCACGACGAACGCCTGGCCGCGCGCTGCGACCGCACGCTGCGATTGGATGCCGGTCGTTTGGTGAGCGCATGAAAGCGTTCGCGCTCGCGTGGCGGCAATTGCGGCGCGATTTGGCCGCGGGCGATGTGCGCATTCTGATCGCGGCGCTTGTGCTGGCGGTGACGGCGGTCACCGCGGTCGGATTCGTGACCGATCGCGCCGGTCGCGCGTTGGCGATCGAAGCGAATCGTTTGCTCGGCGGCGACGCGGTGGTGCGCGCCGACGCGCCGATCGCGGGTGCGGTGAGCGATGCGGCGAACGCCAGCGGCCTGCGGCGCACGCAGACGGTGGAATTGCCGACGATGATCCGCGTCGGCAGCGGCGAGACGGCGCGCTTGAAACTCGGTGAGTTGCGCGCGCTCGGCGAGGGCTTCCCGCTGCGCGGCGAGTTTCGCGTGGTCGATGCGCGCGGCGAGCGCGTGGTGCGCGAAGGCCCGGCGCCGGGTTCGCTGTGGCTCAGCCGCGCGGGCGCCGAAGCGCTGGACGCGAAAATCGGCGACACCATCGGTGTCGGCACCGCGGAATTGCGTCTGGTCGCGTTGGTGTTGCAGGAACCCGACGGCGCTATCGATTATTTCAACGTCGCGCCGAAAGTGTTCGCGTCGCTTGACGACTTGCCCGCGACCGGATTGATCCAGGAAGGCAGTCGCGTCGGTTATCGCTTGATCGTGGCGGGCGATGCGCGCGCGGTCGAGCGCTTCGCTGCCGCCGTGCGCCCCGCGCTCAAACGCGGGCAGCGCTTGGAAACCATCGCCGATGCGCGCCCCGAAATCCGCTCCGCGCTCGATCGCGCCGGTCGTTTTCTCGGGTTGGCGGCCTTGGTGTCGGTGGTGTTGGCCGCGGTCGCCGTCGCGATGGCCGCGCGTCGGCATAGCGAGCGGCATTTGTCGGGCGCCGCGGTGATGCGTTGCCTGGGCGCGAGTCAGCGCACGCTGGTCGCGATCCATATCGGCGAATTGTTGATTCTCGGCATCGCCGCCAGCGTCATCGGTATCGCCATCGCCTTCGCACTGCAGTGGGGCATCGGTCTATGGCTGACCGACGTGCTGAAAGTGTCGATTCCGCCAGCCGGCTTCGCGCCCGCATTGCACGGTTTGGCGGTGGGCATGACGGTACTGCTCGCGTTCGGCGCGCCGCCGGTGTTGGCGTTGCGTCGCGTGCCTGCGCTGCGCGTACTGCGCCGCGATTTGGACGCCACGGAACCCAGCGCTTGGTTGGTGGGCTTGGGGGGGTTCGGCGGGCTCGCCGCATTGTTGTGGTGGCAGGCGGGTTCGGCCACGCTCGGTTTCGCGATGCTGTTCGGTATCGCCGGCACGCTCGCGGTGCTGGCGGCGTTGGCGTGGGCGCTGATTTTCGCGGTGCGTCGCGCGCGCGGACGTTTGCGCGGCAGTTTGCGCTACGGCTTGGCCAATGTGAGTCGGCGCGCGGGCGTGAGCGTCGCGCAGGTGTCCGCGTTGGGGCTGGGTTTGATGGCCCTGCTGTTGCTCACCTTCGTGCGCACCGATCTGCTCGACCGCTGGCGGTTGTCGCTCTCGGCCGATGCGCCGAATCGTTTCATCATCAACGTGCAGCAGGATCAAGTGGAACCGTTGCGCGCGTTCGTCGCCGAGCGCGGCATCGCGCCGCCTACGCTTTATCCGATGGTGCGCGGACGTTTGATCGAGCGTAACGGACGCGCCGTCAGCGGAGAGCAGTATCCCGACGACGATCCGCGCGCGCGGCGTTTCGCGGAACGCGAGTTCAATCTCTCCAGCGCCGGGAGTTTCGGCGAAGACAACAAGATCGTCTCCGGCCGCATGTGGCCGCGCGACTATCGCGGCGCGCCGCAGGTATCGGTGGAAGAGAAATTCGCCGAAACCCTGGGTTGGAAGGTCGGCGATCGCATCGCGTTCGATATCGCGGGCCAGCGCATCGACGCGCGGATCGCGAACCTGCGCAAAATCGAGTGGGAAAGCTTCAAACCCAATTTCTTCGTGGTGTTCTCGCCGGGCGCGCTCGACGACTACCCGGCGAGCTACATCACGGCGGTGAAAGTGCCGCCCGAACGCACGCGCTTCACCGCGGAGGTGGCGGAGCGATTCCCGAATCTGTCGATCATCGATGTCGATGCGATTCTCACGCAAGTGCGCAGCATCGGCGATCAAGTGGCGCAAGTGGTGCAAGTGGTGTTTTGGTTCTCGCTCGCGGCCGGCGTGTTGGTGCTGCTGGCGGCGGTGAGCGCCAGCCAGGACGAACGCCTGCAGGAAGGCGGCGTGATGCGCGCCTTGGGCGGAAGTCGTCGACAGTTGCGCATGGCGCAAGCGTCGGAATTCGCCGCGATCGGTTTGCTGTCGGGCGTGGTCGCCGCGGTCGCGGCATCGGTGCTCGCGGGCATCGTCGCCACGCGCGTGTTCGATTTGCCGTGGCACACGAATTGGACGATGGCCGCGGCGGGCGCTGCGATCGGTATGGCCGCCGCGATGGCGGCGGGATTGTTCGCGACGCGGCGCGTGCTCGATGTCGCGCCCTCGATCACGTTGCGAGAATCGAACGTTTAAGTCGAGCGCATGCGTCGAGCACATGAGTCGAACGATCGACTCGACAGCAGCATGGCTAACGATTGCATGATCGACGTACGCGCACCGCAGCGTTTCGTTCGCGGTGTCACCTAGGGAACAGCGTCGCGCACAGGCTTGCGAACAGACTGGCTTCACCAGGGAGGATACCGGGTGAGCCATGGAACAGCACGACCGCAGCCGCGAGTTCGCGCACGACGCGCCGACGACGGACCAATTGTTCATCCGCGCCTGGAAGGCGCGGTTGCCGGATTTGCGTCGCCGCGCGCTGCGGCTGTGCGGCGGGCACGCCGACCGCGCCGAAGAACTGATCGCCAATACCGCGCTGAAGGCCTTGCTGTTCATGCGCCGATCGCCGGCCTCGCTCAGCGATCCCGAGCAATTCTTGTTCGTGGTGATGCGGCATGTCTTCATCGACAGCGTTCGTCGTCACAGCCGCGAAGGCCGTCTGTTCGAGCACGGCGATGCGCCGGAAGAGCGCGAGGGCATCGATATCGATGCGAACGAG
>JAGNNB010000143.1 GCA_017990865.1 Lysobacteraceae bacterium | reverse complement strand
CACATAAGTCTGCATCTTCGAGGTCTCAGAGCTTGCTATCGACCAAATGGCTGGCGAGCTGGGCGATTGCGGGTTCCATCAGATCGGTCAGCGGCTTCGGATAGACGCCGATCAGCAGCACCCCGATCGCGAACGTGCCGAGCACGATCCATTCGCGCGGGTTGATGTCTTCGAGCTCGGCGACGTGGGCATTGCCGATCTCGCCGAACACCACGCGCTTGACCAGCCACAGCGTGTAGGCGGCGCCGACGATCAAGGTGATGGCAGCGACGAACGCGATGCCCGGGTGCGCCTGGAAGCTGGCCAGCACCACCATGAATTCGCCGACGAACCCGGAGGTTCCCGGCAGGCCGGAGTTGGCCATACCGAAGAACACGAAGAACGCCGCGAACCAAGGCATGACGTTCGCGACGCCGCCGTAGTCTTTGATCATGCGCGAATGCATGCGGTCGTACAGCACGCCGACGCAGGAGAACATCGCGCCGGAGATGAACCCGTGCGAGATCATCTGCACCATCGCGCCCTGCATACCCAGGCGCGCCGCTTCCGGGTTGCCGGCATCGCGGACCAGCATCATCGAGATGAAGATGCCGAGGGTGACGAAACCCATGTGCGAGATCGACGAATAGGCGATCAGCTTCTTCATGTCGTCCTGTACCAGGGCGACCAAGCCGATGTACACCACCGCGATCAAGCTGAGAACGATGACCAACATACCGAACTCATGGCTGGCGTCGGGCACGATCGGCAAGTTGAAGCGCAGGAAGCCGTAACCGCCGATCTTCAGCATGATCGCGGCCAGAATCACCGAGCCGCCGGTCGGCGCTTCGACGTGCGCGTCCGGCAACCAAGTGTGCACCGGGAACATCGGCACTTTGACCGCGAACGCCACAAGGAACGCGAAGAACAACCACATCTGCTCGCGCGCATCGAGCTGCACGGCGTAGAGATCGGGCAACTGCCAGCTACCGGTCTTCAGGTACAGGTAGATCAAGCCGACCAGCATGAACACCGAACCGAGGAAGGTGTACAGGAAGAACTTGACCGATGCGTACACGCGCCGCGGGCCGCCCCACACGCCGATGATGATGAACATCGGGATGAGCATGCCCTCGAAGAACACGTAGAACAGCATGGAATCGATCGCCGTGAAGACGCCGATCATCAAACCTTCGAGGAACAGGAACGCGGCGACGTACTGGTTCACCCGTTTTTCGATCGAGGTCCAGGCGCCGATCAACACCAAAGCGGTGGTCAGCGTGGTCAGCACGATCAACGCGACCGAAATGCCATCGGCGCCGAGGTGATACTGGATGTCGTAGGCCGGAATCCAATCGCGACGCTCGACGAACTGCATCGCCGAGGTGAAATAGTCGAAGTGGACGATCAGCGGCAGGCTGAGGACGAAGGTCAGCACGGCGACGCCGAGCGCCAACCAGCGCGCGGTCTTGGCGCGCTCGTTGCCGAGCATCAGTGCCAGCGCGCCGCCGAGAATCGGCAGCCAAATCAAGATGCTGAGTAAAGGCCAGGGATGCATCGTGAAGGGGTATCCGTCGTCGAGGTCAGCGCGAGTAATGGATCAGCACGGCCAGCAGCGCGATCAAACCGAGGATCATCGCGAAGGCGTAGTGATAGAGATAGCCGGTCTGGGTTTTGCGCAGCAGCCCCGCGCACACGTCCACGAGTCGCGCGCTGCCGTTGACGAACAGGCCGTCGACGACTTTTTCGTCGGTCTTGCGCGCCAACTTGCCCGCGAGAACGCCGCCGCCGGCGAAGCCGCCGATCCACAGATCGTCCATACCGTATTTGTTGTTCAGCACGCGGGCGATCAGCTTCGCCGGACCGAACGCGGCGACCTTGGCCGGCAGGCCCGGCTTCCACCAGTACATGATGGTGGCGAGCAGGAAGCCGCCGAAGGCCAGCCAGAACGCGGGCGCGGTAAAGCCGTGCAACGCGAACTTCACCGCACCGTGGAATTCCTCTTTCAGCGCCGCCATCGCGTCGTGCTGCGGCAGCACATCGATCGCGCCCATGAAGAACGACCCGACTTCGGCGTGACCGCCGGTATCGGTGCCGAACAGCATCGGGCCGACGGTGAAGAAGCCGATGAAGATCGAGGGGATCGCCAACAGGATCAGCGGCAGCGTGACGACCCACGGCGACTCGTGCGGCTCGTGAGCGCCATGGCCGTGGCCATGATCGTCGTGCGAGCCGTGCGCATCGTCGTGGTGCGCATCGTGATGATCATGCGCATCGTGACCGTGAGCCGTATCACCATGCGCCTCATGCGCATGACGGAAACGCTCTTCGCCGAAATACGTCAGATACAGCAAACGGAAGCTGTAGAACGAGGTCACGAACGCGCCCAGCAGCACCGCCCAGTAGCCGTAGGTCGCGATCCAGCCGTGCGACTGGTGCGCATGATGCGCGGCGGCTTCGATGATCGTGTCTTTCGAGTAGAAACCGCTGAAGAACGGGGTGCCGACCAGCGCCAGCGTGCCGATCACGCTGGTCCAGAAGGTGATCGGCATGTATTTGCGCAAGCCGCCCATCTTGCGCATGTCCTGCTCGTGGTGCATGCCGATGATGACCGAGCCCGCGGCGAGGAACAGCAGCGCTTTGAAGAAGGCGTGCGTCATCAGGTGATACACCGCGGCCGAGTACGCCGACACGCCGAGCGCGACGGTCATGTAGCCGAGCTGCGACAGCGTGGAATACGCGACCACACGCTTGATGTCGTTCTGGACGATACCGATCAAGCCGGTGAAGAACGCGGTCGTGGCGCCGATGAACAGCACGAAGTTCAGCGCCGTTTCCGACAGCTCGAACAGCGGCGACATGCGCGCGACCATGAAGATGCCTGCGGTCACCATCGTCGCGGCGTGGATCAACGCCGAGATCGGGGTCGGGCCTTCCATCGAATCCGGCAACCAGACGTGCAACGGCACCTGCGCGGATTTGCCCATGGCGCCGATGAACAGACAGATGCAGATCAGCGTGGCGACCGACCATTCCTTGCCGGCGAAAATCTGCACGGTTTGGTCGCCGCCGATGGTCGCGCTGGCATTGGCGAACACGGTCGCGTAGTCCAGCGTGCCGAACCAGTACAGCACGCCGGCGATGCCGAGCAGGAAACCGAAGTCGCCGACGCGGTTGACCAGAAAGGCCTTGAGATTGGCGAAGATCGCGCTGGGCCGCTTGAACCAGAACCCGATCAGCAGATACGACACCAAACCGACCGCTTCCCAACCGAAGAACAGTTGCAGGAAGTTGTTGCTCATCACCAACATCAGCATCGAGAACGTGAACAGGCTGATGTAGCTGAAAAAGCGTTGGTAACCCGGGTCTTCGGCCATGTAGCCGATGGTGTAGACGTGGACCAGCAGCGACACGAAGGTGACGACCACCATCATCATCGCGGTGAGCTTGTCGATCATGAAGCCGACGTGCGCGTCGTAGCCGGCGACATCGAAGAACGTGTAGACGTTCTCGTTGAACGGCGAGGCGCCCTGCAACAACTGCCACAGTGTGTAGCACGACAGCGCGCAGCTCACGGCGACGCCGAGAATCGTTGCCGAATGCGCGCCGACGCGGCCGATACGCCGACCGAACAGGCCGGCGAGGATCGCGCCGATCAGCGGCGCGAGTACGATCGCGATCAGGATGGACGGAGTGATGGGTTCCATGCCGACGATCAGCCTTTCAGAGTGTCGATTTCGGCGACATTGATCGTGCGCCGGTTGCGGAACAGGGTGACCAGGATCGCGAGACCGATCGCGGCCTCGGCGGCCGCAACGGTCAGGATGAAGAACACGAAGATCTGGCCGGCCGCGTCGCCGAGGTGCCGCGAGAACGCCACGAAATTGACGTTGACGCTGAGCAGCATCAGCTCGATCGACATCAGCAGAATGATGACGTTCTTGCGGTTGAGAATGATGCCGGCGACGCTGATGCAGAACAGCGCGGCGCTCAGCGCGAGGTAATGCCCGAGGGCGAGTTGACCCATCACGACTTCACCTCCTCGGCGACGGCGGTCCCTTCCGACGCTTCAGCCGGCGCGGTCGCGTCCATCTTCACCATCCGAATGCGATCCTGCGCGCGCACGCGCGACTGCTCAGCCGGGTTCTGATGCTTGGTGCCGACGCGGCGGCGCAGCGTCAACATCACCGCCGCGATCACGGCGATGGTCAGGATCACCGCCGCCACTTCGAACGGCAGCAGGAAATCGGTGAACAGCGCGCGGGCGATCCACTCGGTGTTCGACATGCCCGCGGCTTCGGCGGGGTCTTGGCCGAAGGCATTGCTCAACTCGGCTTTCACGCCGATCAAGGTCAACAGCTCCAACAGCATGACCACCGCGACCACCAACCCGACCGGCAGATAGCGTACGAAGCCCTCGCGCAAGGGCGCGGTATCGACATCGAGCATCATCACCACGAACAGGAACAGCACCATCACCGCGCCGACGTACACCAGGATCAAGGCCACGCCGAGGAATTCGGCGCCGGCGAGGAGCCAGGTGCAGGCCACGGTGAAAAAGGTCAGCACGAGGCAGAGCGCCGCATGCACCGGATTGCGCACGGTCACGACGCCGCCCGCGGCGACGACCGCGACGGTGGCGAAGACCATGAAAACGAAGGTTGCGGAATCCACGATGATCCTCAGCGGCTCATGCTTATCGGGTGTTGCTCAACGGAAAGGGGCGTCGGCGGCGCGACGTTCGGCGATTTCCTGCTCCAGCCGATCGCCGATCGCCAACAACTGCGGTTTGGTCACGATGTTCTCGCCGCGCTTCTCGAAGTGGTACTCGTGCAGATGGGTTTCCACGATCGAGTCGACGGGGCAGGATTCCTCGCAGAAACCGCAGTAGATGCACTTGAACAGATCGATGTCGTAACGCGTGGTGCGGCGGGTGCCGTCGGCGCGTTGTTCCGAGTCGATGGTGATCGCCAGCGCCGGGCACACCGCTTCGCACAATTTGCAGGCGATGCAGCGTTCCTCGCCGTTGGGATAACGACGCAGCGCGTGCAGGCCGCGGAAACGCGGCGACTGCGGCGTCTTTTCCATCGGGTACATCAGCGTGTACTTCGGACGCCAGAGGTACTTGAACGTCAGCCACATGCCCTGGAACAACTCCAGCAGCAGCAGGCTTTTGAGATAAGAGACGATCTTGCTCATCACTGGCCCGCCTCGAACACGCCGAAATGCACCAACAGCGCGGTCGCGAAGATCCAGGCGATGGTGATGGGAATGAACACCTTCCAGCCCAGGCGCATGATCTGGTCGTAGCGATAGCGCGGGAACGAAGCGCGGAACCAGATGAACAGGCTGGCGAAGAAGAACACCTTCATCAGTAGCCAAGGCCAGCCGCCCTTCCAAATCCAATCGACGAACGGCGATACATCGGCCACGACCCAGCCCTGGATCGGGCTCAACCAACCGCCGCAGAAGAACAGCGCGGTGAGGAAACTCACCAGGATCATGTTGGCGTATTCGGCCAGGAAGAACAGCGAGAACTGCGAACCCGAGTATTCGACCATGTGACCGGCGACGATTTCCGATTCGCCTTCCACCACGTCGAACGGCGCGCGGTTGGTTTCGGCCACGCCCGACACGAAGTACACGACGAACAGCGGCAGCAGCGGGAACCAGAACCACTCGAGGAAACCTGCGTTGCCCGACTGCGCAATCACGATGTCGGTGAGGTTCAAGCTACCCGCCGCCATCAACACGCCGACCAGCGCGAAGCCCATCGCGATTTCGTACGACACCACCTGCGCGGCGGAACGCATCGCGCCGAGGAAGGCGTATTTCGAGTTCGAAGCCCAACCGGCGAGGATGATGCCGTACACGCCCAGCGAGGTCATCGCAAGCAGATACAACAGGCCCGCATTCGCGTTCGACAGCACGAGGCGCGCGTCGAACGGCACCACCGCCCAAGCGGCGAACGCCGGCACCAGCGCCAACATCGGCGCGAGGATGAACAAAGGTTTGTTCGCGCTGGACGGTTGCAGCACTTCCTTGAACAGCAGTTTGAACACGTCGGCGAAGGCTTGCAGGATGCCCCAGCCCACGTACATCGGTCCGTGGCGCACGTGCATCCAACCGATGAGCTTGCGCTCCCACACCACGTAGAACGCGACGCTGACGATCACCGGCACGGCGATGGCCAGGATTTTCAGAACGATCCAGGCGAGCGCGCCCGCGGTGCCGTAAGCGAGCAGCCAATCGCGGAACGAGTCGAACAGCATCTCCATCAGGCCACCCCCGCCACGCGAACGCGACCGCCGCCGAGCGCAGCCGTCGGGCCGTAGCCGGATTCGACCCACGCCGCACCGCGCGCGACGCGATCGTCCACCACGACTTGCAGCGTCGCGGTGCCGAGGCCGTTATCGACTTTCGCCATCGCGCCGCTCGCGAGCGAAGCCACGGCCGCATCGGCCGAATGCAGCACGATGCGCGGGCCGGCGTTGAGCGGATGCGCTTGCAGCGCGGCGGCGCGACGCGTGGTCGCATCGACGCGATAAATCGCGGGCGATATCGCCAGTTCGATGCCCTCACCCGTCTGCGGCTGCGCGGCCGACGCGGCGACAGCGACCTTGCGCGGCGCGAGCGATGCGCGCAGACCGGCCAGATCGTTGAAATCGAAACCCGCGGCATCGAGCTGCGCGCCCAGCGCGCGGAGCACGCGCCAACCCGGGCGCGCGTCGCCCGGCGATTTGCCGCCGGCGCTGGTGTGCTGATCGAAACCATCGAGGTTGGTCAGCGTCGCATCGATTTCGGGCAGCGCGGCGATCGGCAAAATCACATCGGCGACCGCGCGCGTGGAACGGCACGCGAACTGACTGAACGCGACGACCTTCGCAGCGCCCAGCGCTTTCAATGCGCGCGCTTGATCGGCGAAGTCGAGGCCCGGTTCGAGGCCGTACACGACATAGGCCTTGCGCGGATCGGCGAGCATCGCCTGCGCATCGCGCGCGGTCGGCAGCACGCCCATCTGCGCGAGGCCGAGCGCGTTCGCGCCTTGCGGAATGCGGCACAGCGCGGCGCCGTTGGCGGACGCGAACGCCGAAGCCGCTTTGCGAATCGCCGACGCGTGGATGGAGTTCTCGGCGACCGCACCGACGATCACCACCACGCCCGGCCGCTTGGCGTTTTCGTTCACGGCCAACGCGGCGAGCGCGGCGGCCATTTGCGACGGCGGCACGAGGGTGTTCGATGCGGCCTTGAACGTGACATCGAAATCGACCGGATTGACCACATGCACCGCGGCGCCGCGCTTCGCGGCTTTATGCACGCGCTGATGCAGCAACGGCACTTCGTGGCGCAGATTCGAACCGACGATGACGATGGTACCGGCCTGTTCGATCTCGGCGACCGACAGCGCGAACGGCGCGGCGACGGCGCCGTCGGATAGATCGTGCTGCGCGATGCGATGGTCGAGATTGCCGGTGCCCAGCGCGTCGGCCAGACGCGCGAGCAGCGCGCCTTCTTCGTTCGACGTGGCCGGATGCGCCAGCACGCCGAGATCGTCGCCGC
>JAGNNB010000142.1 GCA_017990865.1 Lysobacteraceae bacterium | reverse complement strand
GCCGGAGACCTCGCCCTGGGAACGCGAACATCTGCGCTGGCGGCTGTATGCGCTGCTGGAGACGCTGCGGCCGCTGCCCGCGCCGGTGCGCGCGCACCTGCAGCGCGCGAGCGCCAGCGGTCGGCGCGATGCGCTGGCGCTGGCGCGCTACGAACTGGCCGACGCGCTGGCCGATGCCTTCGACAAGTACCAAGCCTATCGCCGCGATTGGTTGACCGCTTGGGACGCAGGCAAGGAGCGCGACGACTGGCAGGCGACGTTGTGGCGCGCCTTGTGCGCGGCGGCGCCAGACACCGCGCCGCGTGCGACGCTGATCGGCGACTGGCTGATGCGCTACGACCGTCGCCAGGAAACGCGCATCGCGACGCCGCCACCCGGTCTGCCGTCACGGCTGTTCGCGTTCGGCACCATCCACGTCTCGCCCGATGTGTTGTTGCTGTTGGCCGTGGTGGCGCAATGGATTCCGCTGGATTTCTATCTGCCCTCGCCCAGCGCCGAGTACTGGGGCGACGTGGAATCGTTGCGCGAACGCTTGCGGCGCGACGGACTGGCCGCACTGCCCGCGGCGCTGGCCGACGCGGATCGCGACAACCCGTTGCTGAGCGCTTGGGGCGCGGGCGGACGCGAGATCGTCGCGCAATTGTTCGCCTACGACGTGGTGCTGCCCGAGCGCGAGATCGAACGCTACGTGCGGCCGCCGAGCGATTCGCTGCTGCATCGTCTGCAGCGCGATGTGTTGGACCGCGCCGCGCCGCAGCCCGCGCCGTGGCGGGCGGACGACGACTCGCTGCGCATCCACGCCTGCCATTCGCGGTTGCGCGAAGTGGAAGTGCTGCACGACCGATTGCGCGCGATGCTCGATAACGACCTTCCCGAAGGCCGTCGTTTCGACCCGCCGCTGCAGCCGCGCGAGATCGCGGTGCTGGCGCCGAACATCGCCGATTACCTGCCGCTGGCGCGCGCGGTGTTCGGCGGTTTGGACATCGACGACCCGCGCTACATTCCGTTCTCGCTCGCCGACCGGCCGCAGGCGCAGAGCCATCCGCTGGTCGGGCTGTTGTTTTCGCTGTTGGATTTGGCCGACGCGCCGCTGCGCGCCAGCGCGTTCCACGACCTGTTGGCGCTGCCGGCGGTGGCGCGCGCGCACGGTTTGGACGCCGCCGCGCTCGAACGCTTGCGCGGTTGGTTCGAGGCCGCGGGCGTGCGCTGGGGCGAGGACGAAGACGCGCGCGAACATGCCGGCGTGGGCCGCTGGCGCGACTACAGTTTCGCGTTCGGGTTCGACCGTCTGCTGGCCGGGTACGCCGCGGGCGACGATGCGACCGTGTTGGGTCGCGACGACAACGGCGGCGACGGCGCATTCGCACCCTACGCCGAATTGGAAGGCGGCGACGCCGCGACGCTCGACGCGGCGCTGGCGGTGCACGCGCGTTTGCGCGGCTTGTCGCTGTGGATGCGCAATGCGCATCCGCCGGCCGCGTGGCAACAGCGCCTGGCCGCAGAATTTCTCGCGCTGCTCGCACCGGAAGCCGACGACCCCGACGAAGCCGCCGCGCGTCGCCGCGTGTTGGATGCGCTTGCGGTCTTCGCCGAAGAGGCCGCGGCCGCGGCATCACTGCCCGCCGCGTTGGTGCGTCGCCATGTGCACGACGCGCTGGCGCAGCCATCGCCGCATCAACCTTGGCTATCCGGCGGCGTGACCTTCGCCGGCATGGTGCCGCTGCGCACGGTGCCGTTCCGCGTGGTGTGTTTGCTCGGGATGGACGCCGACGCCTATCCACGTCGCGAACCGGCGAACGACGTGAATCGTTTGATCGACGCCGTGCAGGGCCGCGCGCCGCGCTATCCCGGCGACCGCTCGGTGCGCGAAGACGACCGTTTTTTGTTTCTGCAGTTGCTTTGCGCGGCCGGCGACGCGTTCCATCTGAGTTACGGCGGCCGCGACGCTCGCGACGGTAGTGTGCGCGAACCCTCGTCGCTGATCGGCGAATTGTTGGATGCCGTGGAAACGATGCACGGCGCCGAGGCACGACGCGCGCTGACGATCGAACATCCGCTGCAACCGTTCTCGCCGCGTGCGTTCGGCGTGGCCGACGACGGCCAGCATCTGGACCCGCGGCGCTGGTCGTATCGCGACGAATGGCGGCTACCGTCGACGGGCGAGCGCCGGCCGCCCGCGCCGTTCGTGGCGGCGGATTTCGATCGGCGTGCGAACGACGACGAACGCGACAACGAACGCGCGCCGGAGCCGCCGGATCGCGACGCGCTGCAGCGGTTTTTCCGCAATCCCGCGCAATGGTGGCTGCAGCGTCGCCTCGGCTTGCGTCTGCCCGACGCGGAAGACGCCGAGCGCGACCGCGAACCGCTGGGGGAGAACGGACTCGTCCGTCATCGCGCCATCGCCGCCTTGCTCGACGACGCGCTGGCGCTCGAGCGCGACACCGTGGAGCGCGACGACGACGAAACGATCGCCGACGACATCGACCACGGCATCGGCGATGCCCGCACGCATCTCGCCGCGCGCACGCTGTTGCCGCCCGGTCGCGACGGCGACGCGCTGTGCGAGGTCGCGACCGAAGTCGCGAAACGCCTGCTCGCCGCGCGCGCCGAAGTGCGCAGCGGCGACGCACCGCGCACCGTGGCCGCGCACGGCGACGACGCGCCGCACGGCATCGCCTTCGCATTCGACGACGTGGATGGCGACACCCGCGTGGTCGCGGCGGCCGGAAAATTGAACGCCGATCGTCGGTTGCGCGCCGGCATCGATCATCTGCTGCTCGCGAGCGTGCTGGGCGAAACGGCGACCACGATTTTGATCGGCGAAGGCAAGCGCGAGGCTTCGAAAAAACGCGGTGAAGGCGACGAGGCGGATCCGTATCCGATCGAACGCCGCGTGTGGCGCGGGATCGACCGCGACACCGCGCGCGCGCGCTTGGCGACGCTGCTGGCGTTGTGGCGCGAAGGCCAGGACGGGCCGCTACCGTTCGCGCCGAAAACCTCGTTCGCTTATGCCGAAGCGCTCGTCAAGAAAGACCTCTACGCGGCCTGGGCCACCGCACGGGCCGCGTTCGATCCCTACGGCGATTTCGGCGGCGACGCCGACGACGCCTGGATCGCGCTCGCGTTCCGCCCGCACGGCTGGTTTCACGATGTCGACGATACCGTGGCGCAACGTTTCCGCGCAGTCGCGGCGCAAGTGTTCGCGGCGACGGAGCCGAGCGAATGAGCGCCGCAAACGAAAGCATGACCGGACGCGACGACGACGGCGCCTTGCACTGGCCGCTGACCGGACTGCGTCTGATCGAAGCCAGCGCCGGCACCGGCAAAACCTTCGCGCTGGCGACGTTGGTGTTGCGGCGTTTGCTGGAATACGGCGACCCGCTGCCGAACTTGCTGGTCGTCACCTTCACCCGCGCGGCGACCGAGGAATTGCGCGAACGCCTGCGCCGCCGGTTGCGTCTCGCGCAGCGGCTGCACGCACGCGACGACGACAGCGACAGCGATGGCGAATCTCAGGCGACGCGTGCGGTGCTGGCGCGCGCGGTCGCGCTGCACGGCGCGGAACGCGTGCGCGCGCGGATCGCGGCGGCGGTGCTGCAGCTCGACGAAGCGGCGATCTCCACCATCCACGGCTTCTGTCATCGTGCGCTGCGCGAATTCGGGTTCCGCGCCGGTTTGCTGGCGCCGCGCGCGATCGTGGACGATGCCGGCGAGATCTGGAGCGATGTCGCCGCCGACGTGTGGCGCAAATCCGCGCACGGCGACGCCGACGCGCATGCGTGGTTGGTCGCGCTGTGGTCCGAGCCCGACGCGTTGGCCGGCGATTTGCCCAAACTCTGCGATACCGCGCGCGCATTGCTGCCGGCCGCGGGCGAATCCGAGAGCGCGCAACGCTTGCATGCGCTGCGCGATGCGGCGCGCGAACGCTACGACGCCGCGATGGCGCTGCGCGGCTTGAGCGATCAAGACCGCGCGATCGAAGACGTGTGGCGCGCCAGCGCGCAGCCGGCGTTCGCGGCGGCGCTCGGCGCGCGCTGGCCGGCGTTGCTGATCGACGAATTCCAGGATACCGACGCACGGCAGTGGGATATTTTCCGACGTATCCACGAACAGACCGACGCGGAAAAACGCTGGTTGTGCCTGATCGGCGATCCCAAGCAGGCGATCTATCGCTTCCGCGGCGGCGATCCGGATACGTATCTGGATGCGAAACGCTACATCCTGCGTCATGCCGGCGATGCGCCGAACGGCGAGCCGATCGATACGCGCAGCGACACGGCCAACGACGACATCGCGAACGAGGACGCAACAAAGCGCGGCACGGCGCCAGGCCTCTCCAGCCTCGACGCCAATTACCGCTCCACGCCCGGCGTGCTGCGCGCGATCGACACCGTGTTTCGGCAGCACGTTTTGCCGTTCGCGAAGGACGGTATCGCATTCCACTCACTGCGCGCCGCTTCCGGCGCGCGCGACGACGACTTGCGGCTCGACGATGCGCCCGTTCCGCCGATGACCGTGCATTGGTTGCCGGAGAACCCCGACCCGAAAAGCAAAGGCTTGCGGGTGAAGGAACAGGAATACGCGATGATGGCCGCCGCCGCGGTGGACAGCATCGTCGATTTGCTGGCGCGCGGCACGCTACGCGATGCGAACGCGCAACGCCCCGTGCGCCCGGCCGATATCGCGGTGCTGACACAGACGCACGATCAAGCCGCATTGATGCAACGGGCATTGACTTCGGCCGGCGTCGCCGCCGCCGCGCTCTCGACCGCCAGCGTGTTCGCGGGCGAAGCGGCGGACGATCTGGATGCGCTGATCGCCGCGTTGTCCGAACCGAACGATGCGTCGCGCCTGCGCGCAGCCTTGGCGACGCGCTTGCTCGGTTTCGATGCCGCCGCATTGCGCGCGCTCGACGACGACGGCGCGGAATGGGACACGCAGGCCGCGCGCTTCGAAGCCGCTGCCGAACTGTGGCGCACGCGCGGGCCGTTGCCGGCGCTGCTGCCGTTCGTGGCGGGGGCGGCGCAACGTTGGCTCGCCGAAACCGGCGGCGCGCGCCGGCTCACCGATGCGCTGCATCTGATCGAACTGCTGCAGGCCGAATCCGCGCAACGTCACGGCGCGAACGAACAGCGGCTGTGGTTCGCGCGCCAACGCGCCCCCGCCGCGCGCGCCGACGAAACCCGGCAATTGCGCTTGGAATCGGATGCCGGTGCGGTACAGATCGCCACGATCCATCGCAGCAAAGGTTTGGAATACGGCGTCGTCGTGCTGCCGTTCCTCGCGTATCTCAGCGAACGACCGGATCGCGGGCTCACCGCCGACGATGTGCGCGTCGACGGGCATGCGGCGCGCGTTTGGCATCACAAAACGCATCTGGTGCCGAACGATTTGAGCGCGTTGCTGGATGCGGCGACGCGCGAGGAACGCGCCGAAGCGCAGCGTCAGTTCTACGTCGCGCTGACCCGCGCGCGTTGTGCGCTGCATGTCGTTTGGAGCCGCAATCGCAGCACCGAGCGCACCGCGCTGCATCATCTGCTGCACGACGGCGCGCCGACCGGGCGGGTGAAGGATGCGCTGGATTACGCCGGGATGGACGCGCGTATTCGTCGACTCGCGGCGGATTCCGAGGGCAGTATTGTCGTGCGCGACTACGCCCCGAACGCGTCGCGACCCGTTCTTCGCGCGCGCGACGCCGAGCGAAGCGCGGCGACGCCGCCGACGCGCATCCCGCAGCGCCGCTTCGGGCCGGATCTGCGCTTGCACAGTTTTTCCGCACTGCACGCGCGCGGCGCCGAGCCGTTCGTGCGTCCCGGTGCGGACGACGAAACCGCGCCCGCGCTTGCCGACGATGCGACCACGCTCGGCGGCACCGCCTTCGGCAATGCGGTGCATGAAGTCCTGGAATCCGCCGATGCGGCGGCATGGCGTCTGGCGCTGCCGCCGGATTTGTTCGGCGAAGAGACCTGTCCGCCGTCGCAGCGAACGCTGATGGAACGCGCGCTGCGGCATCAGGGTATCGCAGCGACGCCCGCGCATATCGCGGAGACATCTCGCTTGGTCGCGCGCGCGCTCAATGCGCCGTTGCCCGGCGGCGTGCGTCTATGCGACTTATCGCACGCGCAGTGCGTGCGCGAGTTGCCGTTCCATTTCCGTCTGCGCGATGCGCGCTTGGACGCGCTGTCGCGGCTGCTGGCCGCGCTCGGCTATCCGTGGGCGCCGCGCACGCTCGCGGGCGCGCTCGACGGCTTCATGCACGGCTATATCGACCTGGTCTATCGCGATCCGCGCGGCCGGCATCATGTGCTGGACTACAAAACCAACCGCCTGCCTGCGTACGACGCGGCGTCGCTGCGGCGCGCGGTGGTCCAGCACGATTACGATCTGCAATATCTGATTTATCTGGTCGCGCTGCGCCGTTGGCTGCGGCTGCGACGCGGCGCGGCTTACGACGAGCGTCGCGATCTCGGCGGCGCGGTGTATCTGTTCCTGCGCGGTATCGACTTGAACGCGCCCGCATCGCACGAAGGCGGCGCGCAAGGCGTGCATCTCGACGCCGTATCCGCGACGACGATCGCCACGCTCGATGCCTTCTTCGACGGCGCCGACGCCGACGTATTGATCGCGGCGCTGCCGACGGAGCGTAAGCAATGAACGCACCGACCGATCACGCAACCATCGTCGTTATGAACGAGATCGCCGCGCGCGCGCTGCGGCAGTTGGCCGACGACGGCGCGCTGCGCACGATCGATCTGGCGTTCGCGCGGATGTTGCGCGAGCGTTTGCGCGCCGACGAGGCGGTCGCGCTGGCCGGCGCGTTGGCGATGCGCGCGATCGCGTTGGGGCACAGCGGTTTCGCGCTGGATCGGGTGGATGCGCTACTCGACGCGCTGAGCGCGCGCGGCGAACTTCCGATCGTCGAATGCCCCGATGCCGACGCCTGGGCCGCCGCGCTGGCCGCCAGCCCGATCGTCACCGACGATCCCGACGCCCCGGGCGACGCTTTGCTCTGCGTTCGCGACGGCCGCGTCGCGCTGTTGCGCTACGCCCGTTACGAACAGCGACTCGCCGCGCATCTGCGCGCGCGCGCCGCGCAGGTCGAAACGATCGACGACGAAAACGCGCGCGGCGTGTTGCATCGTTTATTTCCGGCGACATCGGCGCCGCGCGACGACATCGACCGGCAAGCCTTGGCGGCGGCGATGGCGTTGCGACGACGTTTGCTGCTGCTCACCGGCGGCCCGGGCACCGGCAAAACCACCACGGTCGCGCGCTTGCTCGCGGCGCAGATCGCGCTCGCGCATGCGGCGGGCGCGCCGTCGCCGCGGATCGCGCTGGCCGCGCCGACCGGCCGCGCCGCGGTGCGTCTCGCCGACGCGATCGACGCCGTGGTGCGCGCCGATCTGGCCGACGGTCGGCTCGATGCCGCGGTCGCCGACGCGATCCCGCGCAACGCGCAAACGCTGCATCGTTTGCTCGGCTGGCGGCCGGACAGCGTGACGTTTCGACATCACGCCGCGCGGCCGCTGCCGTTCGATGTGATCGTGGTGGACG
>JAGNNB010000141.1 GCA_017990865.1 Lysobacteraceae bacterium | reverse complement strand
CGGTGAAATCGCGCGCGCACGCGACGCAGATCGAACGCTACACCCTGCTCCGCCGCGGCGACGTCGTCTGCGAAGGTCGCGCCATCGGCCACAAGATCGGCAGCGGCACCGCGCGCGTGGTGCGCTCGATCGCCGACATGAACCGCGTACAGCCCGGCGATGTGCTGGTGGCCGACATGACCGATCCCGATTGGGAGCCGGTGATGAAACGCGCCGCGGCCATCGTCACCAATCGCGGCGGACGCACCTGTCATGCGGCGATCATCGCCCGCGAATTGGGTGTGCCGGCGGTGGTCGGCACCGGCCACGCACTGGACACCGTGCAGGACGGCCAGCCGGTCACGGTGAGCTGCGCCGAAGGCGATACCGGCTTCATCTACGACACCGAATTGCCGTTCGAACGCATCGTCACCGATCTCGACAATATGCCGCCGGCGCCGCTGAAGATCATGATGAACGTGGCGAACCCCGAGCGCGCCTTCGATTTCGCGATGCTGCCGAATGCGGGCATTGGTCTGGCGCGTTTGGAAATGATCATCGCCAGCCATATCGGCATTCATCCGAAAGCGCTGCTGGATTACGCGAATCAGGATAGCGACACCAAGCGCAAGATCGACGCGAAAATGGCCGGTTACGCCAGTCCGGTCGATTTCTATGTCGACCGCTTGGCCGAGGGTATCGCCACCATCACCGCCTCGGCCGCGCCGAATCCGGTGATCGTGCGCCTGTCCGACTTCAAGTCGAACGAATACGCGAATCTGATCGGCGGCGCGCGCTATGAGCCGCACGAAGAAAACCCGATGATCGGCTTCCGCGGCGCCTCGCGCTACATCAATCCATCGTTCCGCGACGCGTTCGCACTGGAATGCCGCGCGGTGCGCAAGGTGCGCGAAACGATGGGGCTCATCAATTGCTGGGTGATGATCCCGTTCGTGCGCACGCTGGAAGAAGGCCGCAAGGTGATCGAAGTCCTGCGCGAAAACGGCCTGGAGCAAGGCAAGGACGACCTGAAGATCATCATGATGTGCGAAGTGCCGTCGAACGCGCTGCTGGCCGACGAATTCCTCGATATCTTCGACGGTTTCTCGATCGGCTCGAACGATATGACCCAGCTTACGTTGGGTTTGGATCGCGACTCGGCGATCGTCGCCGACCTGTTCGACGAACGAAATCCCGCGGTCAAGAAAATGCTGTCGATGGCGATCCAGGCCGCGAAGCGCAAAGGCAAATACGTCGGCATCTGCGGCCAAGGCCCGAGCGATCATCCCGACCTCGCCCAATGGTTGATGGAAGAAGGCATTGAGTCGGTGTCGCTGAACCCGGACACCGTGGTCGATACTTGGTTGAAACTGGCGAAAGCGAAAGCGGGTTGATTCGCTACGGAAACCGGAACACTTCGCAATGCAGGAAGACGAAGGGCGCCATCGGCGCCCTTCGTGCGTCGGGCCATACGTCATGGTGCCGAACGATAGTCGCTTCGCGAGAGTCCGCATCCCTAAGATGCGATCTCAGCGCACGGACGATGGAGCCCACAATGCACGAAGTCTCGACCTTTCGCCTGTATCTCATGCGTGCGCTGTATCTGTTGTTGTTCGTCGGGCAAGCGGTCGTCACCGGCCCGGCGATTCTCTTTCCAAATGCCGATCTCGATCTCAAAAGCAGTGTGATCCGCAGCTTTCTCGGCACGATTTCGCTGCTGTCGCTGCTCGGCGTTCGCTACCCGCTGAAAATGCTGCCGCTGCTGCTGTTCGAATTCGTCTGGAAAGCGATCTGGGTGTTCGCGTTCTGGTTACGGCTTTGGTACGGCCACGAAACGACGCCGAACATCGACGAGACGTTCTTCGAGATCGCGCTCGGCGTGGTGCTGGTGCCGCTGGTGGTGCCGTGGGGCTATGTTTACCGGCATTACCTCAAGGCGCCGTCGGAACGCTGGAAGTAAGCTGCGGTCGATCGCGCGAAACGGTAGAAGGCGGGTCGATTCGTAGGGCGGAACCGCCGAAGGCGATTTCGCCATCGTTTGCTCGCTCGATGGCGCGCTTTCGACAGTGAAGCGGATCATCCGCTTCGCGGGTTCCGCCTTACGGCGAGGGCGCGGGCAACGCTTTCTTGCCGGCGACGAGTTGTTGACGATACAGCGCTTCGATGCGCGCTACGCCGTATTTCGCTTCCAGTCGCTTGACGATGAAATGCCCGCGCGCGACATCCTGGTAGTAGTCGACGAACATCGTGTTCAATGCCGCGCCCGTCACCGCGCCGATCACCGGCACCGCTTGCGCGGCGAATTTCTCGGAGACCACCACACCGAAGCGCGCGGCGATTTTTTCGATCGCCGCCGCCAGCCACTTGGCCGCTTGTTTCGAGGTCACGCCGGGCGCCATCGCGCCACCGTTCTTGGCCGCGATCTGCGCCAACTCCTTCGACAAGTGACGCATCGCATCGGCGGTGAAGCCGCGCACTGCGTAATAACCGACGTCGCCGGCATCGTCCGCAGCCGTATTGCCGCCGAACGCGAACACTTCCAAACAGGCCTGTTTGGTGGCGAAGTCGCGCAGATCGAACCCTTCGCTGCGCGCCACATCGGCGACCGAGCGCATCATCATCGTGGTCGCGATCGGCAATTCGACGAAGAGCCCGCCGAATCCGAACGCGCCGCCGACCGCGCCGGTCCCGGCGGCGGCCAGTTTGTGCAGACGTGTGGACGCGGGCTTGCCCGGCGCATTGTCCATCGACCAGAGCGCCGCTTCGGCGGCCTTGGTCAAGGCCGACTCCACCGCGCCGTGAAGGCGCGAGGAGACCGCGCGCGGCAATCGCTTGATCAAACTTTCGACCGGCGAACCCACCAGACTCGCGATACGCATGGCGAGCGACGGCGATTCCAGCAACGTCACGGCGCGACGCAAGTCGTCCATCTCGGCAGGCGACAGTGCGACGACCTCCGGATCGCTCATGCCGCCATGTCCTGTCGAAGCGGCCGGTTCGGAGCGCAGACGTTCACTTCAGCGCCGCGCCTTTTTGCGACAACCACGGGTGGATCTCGCACACCAAACGCCCCGCCTTCACCGCAGGATCGTCAGCGCACATCGCTTCGGCACCGGCGCGATCGGGCACGTCGAGAATGAAGATGCCGCGCCATTCGCCGTCGTCCATGAACGGGCCGGCGATCTGCAACTGGCCTTTGTCGGCATAGGTCTGCATGTTGGCCATGTGGCCGGCTTGCAGCCGCTTGGCTTCTTCGGCCGGATGATCGCGCTTCGGGCCACGTTTGAGCATGATGAACCAGTACTGCTTCATGCCCGGCGGCAAGGCCGGAGCCGCGGAGGGCGCGGGTTTCGATTCGGCCGGGGGCGTCGATGCGGGCTCCTCCGCGCGAACGAGCGCGAGCGGAGACACCAGCGGCAGCAGGAGCGCACAGGCGAGCGCGAGGGATTTAAAACGGTTGTTCATACGACTTCTCCCATGACGAACATCTTCAAGCGTGCGGGTCTTCCGGTGCCGCAAAAGCCGCGATCTTGCTGCGGTAATAACGCAATTCATCGATCGAATCGCGCACATCGCTGAGCGCGGTATGCGCCGATTCCTTATCGAAGCCGTTCATCACTTGCGGCGCCCAGCGTTTGGCCAGTTCCTTCAGGGTGCTGACGTCGAGATTGCGATAGTGGAAATATTTTTCCAAGTCAGGCATCAAGCGATGCAGAAAACGGCGGTCCTGGCAGATCGAATTGCCGCACATCGGCGAGGCTTTCGGCCCCACCCACGCGCGCAGGAACTCCAAGGTGCGCTGCTCGGCCTCGCGCATCGACACGCCCCGCTCCAGCACGCGCGTCCACAAACCCGATTTGCCGTGCTGGTTGCGATTCCAGTCGTCCATCGCTTCGAGCGTGGCCAGATCGTGCGTGATCGCGAATTCCGGACCTTCGGCCAACACGTTGAGCTGCGCGTCGGTCACGACGGTGGCGATTTCCAGGATCGAATCGCGGTCGGTGTTCAGCCCGGTCATTTCCAGGTCGATCCAGATGAGGCGGCCCTCGGATCGCCCCTCGGCTCGGACATTCGCCGCGGCGGCTTCGGCCGCGACGGAGGGGAGGACATCGTGTTCGCTGGAAGCCATACGACTCGCAAGACGGTGAAAGTGCCTGCATCATAGCGCAGCCCTTCCGCTCGCCTCTCCGTCGATGTCCCTCGCCAGCCAGCTCGATCACCACGCCGTTCTGGGCGCCATGCTCGCCCCCGCCTTGCTGATGGCCGCCACCGGCTCGCTGCTGGTCTCGGCCAATGCGCGGCTGGCGCGCGTGGTGGACCGCCTGCGCGCGTTGATCATCGCCTGGGAGCAGGATGCGCCGGACCGCGCGGAACGCGACACGCAAATCGCACGGCATCGTTATCGTGCGGCGCTGGTGCTGCGCGCCTGTCGCATGCTCTACGCCGCGCTGGGATGTTTCGTCGGCACCAGTCTAGGCTTGGCGGCGGATGCGCTGCTCGGGTTTCGCCTGGATGCGATTCCCACCGTCCTGGCGGTGATCGGCATGATCTGCCTGCTGTTCGCCAGTGTCGCGATGGGTCGCGAAGTCGGGCTGTCGGTGCGCAGCTTCGACGAAGAACTGGATCAAGAATTGGCGCGACGCCGCAGTTGATCCGCCGCGCGTCGCAAATTTCGTCTCTCCATCGAAGAGCGAAGCTCCGCTGTTGCTTTTCCATGACCACTCAGCGGAGCTTCGCTCCGCTCTACATGGCTGTCCCGGAATTGTTCAGCGGAGCTGCGCTCCGCTCTACGCGGGAATCGTCAGAGGGGCGGTTTTCCGCGCTTGCGGCGGAAATAATTGGTCAGCATGACGCCGGCTTCATCGGCATACACGCCGCCCATGACCTCGACGCGATGGTTGTGCCGCGGATCGGCGAGCAGATCGAACACGCTGCCGGCCGCACCGGTTTTCGGATCGCTCGCGGCGAACACCACGCGCGCGATGCGCGCATGCACCGTCGCCATCGCGCACATCGCGCAAGGCTCCAGCGTCACGTACAGGGTGCAGCCGACGAGGCGATGATTGCTAAGCACACGACCGGCTTCGCGCATCGCCACGATCTCCGCGTGCGCGCTCGGGTCGTATTCGCCGATGTTGCGATTCCAGCCCTCGCCGACCATGCGCCCCTCGGCGTCGACGATCAACGCGCCGACCGGAATCTCATCGTCCTCGCGTTCGGCGCGTTCGGCCAGCGCCAGCGCGTGTCGCATCCAATGCAGATCGCGCTCCGACGCCTGCGGCTTGTCGGCGGAGGTCTCGGTTTCGGCGGACGCTGGGGTCGGATCGGGCTCGGACATGCGGCGCACATGATGCGCGGAGAACGCCGAGCTGTCACGAACCCGACGGCTAGACGCGCCCCGCGGCTTCCAGCGCCGCGAATTCCGCATCGTCGAACAGCCGCGAACGCACGAGGAAGCGCACGCCCTCGCCGTTCTCGAGCGAAAACATGCCGCCGCGGCCTTCCACCACGTCGATGATGAGCTGCGTGTGCTTCCAGTATTCGAATTGCGGGCGACTGATATAGAACGACGCACCGCCGATCTCGCCCATGCGTACATCATTGTCGCCGATCAGAAACTCGCCTTCGGGAAAACACATTGGCGAAGAGCCGTCGCAGCAGCCGCCGGATTGATGGAACAGCACCGGCCCGTGACGGGCGCGGAGCTTGTCGATCAGCGCCAGCGCCGGCAGCGTGGCGATCACTTGCAGCGGTACGTCGGACATGACATCTCCCGGTCGCCGCCAAGCCGGAACCCGGCGGCGACGCGGCATTGGCGTGATGACCGCGGCGGTCAGAAGAACCCGAGCGCCTTGGGCGAGTAGCTCACCAGCAGATTCTTCGTCTGCTGGTAGTGGTCGAGCATCATCTTATGCGTTTCGCGGCCGATACCCGACTGCTTGTAGCCGCCGAACGCCGCATGCGCGGGATAGGCGTGATAGCAGTTGGTCCAGACGCGACCGGCCTGAATCGCGCGGCCGAAGCGATACAAACGGCTGGCGTCGCGACTCCACACGCCCGCGCCCAGGCCGTACAGCGTGTCGTTGGCGATTTCCAGCGCTTCGGCCTCGTCCTTGAAGGTCGTGACCGACACCACCGGCCCGAAGATTTCCTCCTGGAAAATCCGCATCTTGTTGTGGCCTTTGAACACCGTCGGCTTGACGTAATAGCCGCCGGCCAAATCGCCGCCCAGCGGGTTGCGCTCGCCGCCGATCAATACTTCCGCGCCTTCCTGTTTGCCGATGTCGATGTAGCTGAGGATCTTCTCCAACTGTTCGCCGGAGGCCTGCGCACCGATCATCGTGCTCGGATCGAGCGGATCGCCCTGCACGATCGCGGCCACGCGAGCGATCACGCGCTCCATGAATTTCTCGTAGATCGATTCCTGGATCAGCGCGCGCGACGGGCACGTGCAGACTTCGCCTTGGTTGAAGGCGAACAACACGAAACCTTCGACGGCTTTGTCGAGGAAGTCGTCGTCTTCGGCCATCACGTCGGCGAAGAAGATATTCGGCGATTTGCCGCCGAGTTCCAACGTCACCGGAATCAGATTCTGGCTGGCGTACTGCATGATCAGGCGGCCGGTCGTGGTTTCGCCGGTGAACGCGATCTTGGCGATGCGCGGACTGCTGGCCAGCGGCTTGCCCGCTTCCAGGCCGAAACCGTTGACGACGTTGAGGACGCCCGGCGGCAGCAAATCGCCGACGATTTCCATCAGCACCAGGATGCTGGCCGGGGTTTGTTCGGCCGGCTTCAGCACCACGCAGTTGCCCGCGGCCAGCGCCGGGGCAAGTTTCCACGCGGCCATCAGCATCGGGAAATTCCACGGAATGATCTGACCGACGACGCCCAAAGGTTCGTGGAAGTGATAGGCGATGGTGTCGTGATCGATTTCGCCGACGGTGCCCTCTTGCACTCGCACGGCCGATGCGAAGTAACGGAAATGATCGGCCATCAACGGGATGTCGGCGTTGAGCGTCTCGCGGATCGGTTTGCCGTTGTCCCAGGTTTCGGCGTGGGCCAGCAGTTCGAGATTCTGCTCGATGCGATCGGCTATTTTGTTGAGGATGTTGGCGCGTTCGGTGGCGGATTTTTTGCCCCAGGCGTCTTTCGCGGCATGCGCGGCGTCGAGCGCGGCTTCGATGTCGTCCTTGTTCGAGCGCGGAATGCGGGTGAAGGCTTTGCCGGTGATCGGGGTGATGTTCTCGAAATACTCGCCGCTCTTGGGCGCGAGCCACTGGCCGCCGATGTAGTTGCCGTACTGCGCTTTGAAAATGCGCGAAGGGTCGTGCATCGGGGGTTTCACTTGGGCGTTCATGGCGTCTCTCCAGCGATGGGATGTGCGGTGGGGTGTGCTGTGTTCTTTTGCAAACCCGGTGCCAATCCCGCGATGTTGCGCTGCGGAATCGATAAAAGCCCGACAACACAATCGCTTGGCGTGTCGCATGCTGCGACGCACAAAATCCGGGCATTGCGCGGCGCGCGCGACTGTGTTGTTTATGGGAACACTCGTCGCCGCGACTGTCGCAAGATGCGACAC
>JAGNNB010000140.1 GCA_017990865.1 Lysobacteraceae bacterium | reverse complement strand
GCCCGACGAGGACATCACCGGCTTGACCACGCAGGGCATGCCGATTTGCGCGACCGCGGCGCGATAGTCCCCCTGCGTTTCGACGAAGCGATACGGCGAGGTCGGCAGAGCCAGCGTTTCCGCGGCTAGCCTACGGATACCTTCGCGATCCATCGTCAGCCGCGCGGCGCGCGCGGTCGGCACGATGCGGGTATGCGTGCCGCGTTGCGCGAATTCGGTTTCCAGCGCCACCAGCGTGTCGGTATGGATCGCTTCGATCTCCGGCACGATCAGATGCGGCCGTTCGGAAGCGATCAATTCGCGCAGCGCCTGTCCGTCCAGCATGTTCAACACATGGCTGCGATGCGCGACCTGCATCGCCGGGGCGTCGGCGTAACGGTCGGCGGCGATCACTTCGCAGCCCAGGCGCTGCAGTTCGATCGCCACCTCTTTGCCCAATTCGCCGGAGCCCAGCAGCAACACGCGCAGTGCGGACGAGGACAACGGGGTGCCGAATTCGAGCGGCGGGGACACGGTCATCGGCAGCGCCTCGGAGTTCGAGAAGAGGGCGCAATTCTACCGTTCGCCCAAGAGCCTGTTCAAAAACGTCGTGAGCGACGGGGATTTCGCACCGAGCGCAGCAGATTTTGAACAGGATCCAGCGCTGCGCGGGCTTCCGATGGGTCGTCGCTTCGTGCGATGCTGCGGCGCTATGTCGAACCGTAGCCCTCGTTTTCTTCATCGCGCGATCGGCGGCTTCTCGCTCGCCTGCGCGCTCGCTGCGTTCGCGCTTGCCCCCGCCCTGACCTCCGCCGAAACGACAGGGCGCATCGCCTTAACGGTGCAGGACGCGACCCTGGACGAAATCAGCGGCCTCGCCGTATCGGCACGGCATCGCAACGCGTTCTGGGTGCTCGAAGACAGCGGCAAGGCGGCCGCGTTGACCGCGATCGGCAAACGCGGCGAACGCATCGCGACGTACACGATCGAAGGCGAAACCAACGTCGACTGGGAAGATCTTTCGAGCTTCCTCGTCGACGGCAAGCCACATCTGCTGATCGCCGATGTCGGCGACAACGAAGCCGTGCGCGAACGCGTGCGTCTGATCGCGGTGGCCGAACCGTCGTCGCTGCGCGACGGCGCGCTGCGTCCGGTCTGGTCCATCGAGTTCGTTTGGCCCGGCGGCGCGCGCGATTGCGAAGCAATCGCCGTCGATAGCCGCAGAGGCGAAATTCTGTTGATCTCCAAACGCCATCGGCCTCCCGAATTGTTCGTGCTGTCTCTGAACGCCGAAGAGGGCGCGACGCGCACCCCGCGACGGCTGGCGGCGTTGGCCGGCATCCGGGTGTTGGACGACGCGGCCGTTCGAGCGAATCCCAAAGCGATCTATCGCCATCAAGTCACCGGGGCCAGCCTGACGCCCGATGGCCGGCGGCTGGCGGTGCTGACCTATTCGAACATTCTGGTTTACGAGCGGCGTCGCAACGAAGGCTGGGCGGAGGCCATCGCACGCAAGCCTCGAACCCTCGCCCTGCCGCCGCTGCGCCAGGCCGAAGCCATCGCCTGGACCCGCAATGCCCAGGCGCTTCTGGTCACGTCCGAGGACGCGCCGGCTCCGGTCTACCGTGTCGCCGTGCCCGCGCCCAAGTAGAAATCAAAGAAAAATCAATGCGTTATCCGAAGCCCGGCTCCGAGCCGGGTTTCTTTTTTTGCCGCTTTCGGCGGGCATCGACCGTTCATCCGGTGGCGCTTGCATGAGTTGATATCATTTTGATATCGTTTTTTTCGAACCCTCTCACCGAGTCGCCGTCATGAAAGAAAACCAATACCGCTCCCTGTCCGGCATTCCGATGCTCTTGTTGTTTCTGGCAGCGATGGCGGCAGGGCTCTATCTCGTCATGGGCGGCGCCGCCGGCAGTTCGCTGATCACCCTGATCGTCGGTTGCGTCGTCATCACCTTGGGGGGATTCGGCACGGCCGGCCTGTACATGGTCGAACCCAACCAAGCCGCCGTGCTGAACCTCTTCGGCAAGTACGTCGGCACCGTGAAGGACGGCGGTCTGCGCTGGAACAGCCCCTTCTACGCCAAGAAGAAAGTCTCGCTGCGCGTGCGCAACTTCGAGAGCAGCAAGCTCAAGGTCAACGAACTGGACGGCAGCCCGATCGAAATCGCGGCGGTGATCGTCTGGCAAGTGGTGGACAGCGCCGAAGCGGTCTACAACGTCGACGATTACGAAAGCTTCGTGCATATCCAGTCGGAATCGGCGGTGCGCACGATGGCCACCAGCTATCCGTACGACCAGCACGAAGAAGGTCAGCTTGCACTGCGCAGCCACGCCGCCGAAGTGTCGAAGCACCTCATGGAAGAACTGCAGGACCGCCTGGCCGACGCCGGCGTGAAAGTGCTGGACGCGCGCATCAGCCACTTGGCCTATGCGCCGGAAATCGCGCAAGCGATGCTGCAACGCCAACAGGCCAACGCGATCATCGCCGCACGTACGCGCATCGTCGCCGGTGCGGTGGGCATGGTCGAAATGGCCCTGGCCGAACTGCAGAAAAATGGTGTGGTGCAACTGGACGAAGAGCGCAAGGCGCAAATGGTCAGCAATCTGTTGGTCGTGCTATGCGGCGAACGCTCGACCCAGCCGGTCGTCAACGCCGGTTCGTTGTATTGATCCTCACACGAAAACGACCTCACGGAGACAACATCATGTCGACCCAACATTCCACCCGGACTCTCATCGATCGCCGCGAATGGAGCGACCCCACCAACTGGTCGCGTCGCTCGAGCTTCGGTGTCTATTTCAGCAAGCGCGACAGCCGCGTTTGGGTGCCGAAAGCGCAGCCGTCGCGAGGTTGGACGCTCAATTTCGCGCATCCGGCCGCGCTGGTGCATTTCGCCGCGCTCACGGCGGTCGCGGCCGCGATCGTCGTCAGCGCACTCGTCGCGCTTTGACACCAGGCCGAAAAGATGTCCGAGAAGAAGGCCTACCCGCTGCGCATCAACGCCGAGATTCTCTCGGCGGCGCAGCGCTGGGCCGACGACGAACTGCGTAGTCTCAACGCGCAAATCGAGTACCTGTTGCGCGATGCGCTGCGCAAAGCCGGGCGGCTGCCGAACGCATCCTCGCCCCCAACGGATCCCTCGGACGACGCGCCGTAACCGCGCCCAGTCCGCTCTTCGCGAGATTCCCGATGTTGCATATCGTCCACATGATCGAACGCCGCCGCGGCGCGCATCGGCCTGAAGTCCGCACGCGCCTGCTCGTCGCCTCCGCCATCGCCCTGTCCATCGGCCTTGCGCTGGCGGGGTCTCGAATCGCATGGGCCGACGAAGCGCCGCCACCCGCGCAGCCTGCGTCCGAAACGCCTACGGTCGAAACAT
Source organism: Lysobacteraceae bacterium (assembly GCA_017990865.1). GTDB lineage: Bacteria > Pseudomonadota > Gammaproteobacteria > Xanthomonadales > Xanthomonadaceae > Lysobacter_I. The sequence continues at coordinate 4,199 of JAGNNB010000140.1, read as the reverse complement.
CTGCTGTCGAAGCGCCTGTCGTTGCGAACCAAGCTGCCGCAAGCGAAGCCACCGAGAGCACACCTGCCGACAGCGCCGCCTTCGATGCGATCTCCGAAGCAGTGGGTGTGCTCGACCGAATGGACGCGGGCGATTTCGCCGCTGTGCACGCGCGATTCGACGCGACGATGTCCGCCGCGGTCGGCGTCGAACAACTGCGTCAAGCCTGGGCGACGCTGCCGACGCAGTTCGGCGCGAGCAAAGGCCGCGGCGAACCCCGCGAACGCACCGAGAAAAACATCCGCGTGGTGCGCATTCCCCTGCACATGGAGCGCGGCGAGTTGATGGCGATCGTCGGTTTCGACGAAGACCAGAAAATCGCGGGTTTCGGCGTGCGTCCCGCACCGAGCGACGCGTCGAACGCCTCCGCTGCGTCGTCCTCGGCCACCCCGCCGGCAGGCTACGTCGCACCGCCGCTGCCCGAGGGCGTCTCTTACACCGAGCGCGAGGTCGTCGTCGGCGAGGCCGCGACCGGATTGGGCGCCACGCTCGCGCTGCCGAACGGCAAAGGCCCCTTTCCCGCCGTGGTGCTGGTGCACGGCTCCGGTCCGCAGAATCGCGACGAAACGGTCGGCCCGAATCACCCCTTCCTGGAGATCGCGCGCGGCCTCGCCGAACGCGGCATCGCGACACTGCGCTACGACAAGCGCACGAAAGCACGACCGCTGGATTACGCGAACGGCATCGATGTCGATAGCGAAACCACCGACGATGCGGTGCTGGCGATCGCCGCGCTGCGCGGCGAGGCCAAAATCGATGCCAAACGCGTGTTCGTCTTCGGCCACAGCCAGGGCGGCATGATGGCGCCGCGGATCGCCAAGCGCAGCGCCGAGCGGGGCCACGAGATCGCCGGTCTGGTGCTGCTGGCCGCGCCTTCGCGCTCGTTGTTGGACATCCTGATCGAGCAAACGCGACGTCTCTCGGTGCTGGACGACGGCAAAACCAGTCCACTGGAATCCGCGGCGATCGCGGACATCAGTCGCCGCGTCGCCGCCGTGCGCCGCGGCGGCGAGGTCGCACCGCAGGATTCGCCGGCCGGTCTGCCCGCCGCGTATTGGCGCAGTTTCGATGCGGTGGATCCGGTGGGCGAAGCGCGCGCGCTGGCGCAGCCATTGCTGATCCTGCAGGGCACCGCCGATATCCAAGTGGTCGACGCCGATTGGCAGGGTTGGAAGGCCGGTTTCCACGATTCGCCGCGCGCGACGTTCAAGCTGTACGAGAATCTGAATCACTTGGCGATCCCCAGCACCACCGGCACGCTGGCCGAATACCAAACGCCCGGGCAAGTCGATGCGACCTTGATCGACGATGTCGCCGCATGGATCGCCGCATCGGCACCCGCGAAACCCGCGCCGAAATCTGCGCTGAAGCCCACCGCCAAGCGGACTGCAAAACCGGCCACCAAGCCCGATTCGGCCCCCAAGAAGTAACGAACGAATGTAGCGGGCTGCCGAAAACGGCCCGCGAGCGACGCAGCGAGCGCGCAGGCGATCGCTTCGTCGAGCGCGCGTTCGGCGATGCCCTACTCGCGACCTAGCGATCGCACAGGACGTGCGCTTTTCGACAACCTCTTTCGACAACCTCTTTGGAGCAGCACGATGTCCCGCGAATTTCGCACCGTTGCGCCGAATCTGCAGCGCGCGTGGCTGCTGCCCGGCATTTTGCTGCTGGTCGCGACCATCGCCGGCATCGCGCAGTGGCGCCACGATCCGAATGCGGCGAAAGGCTTGCTCGGTATCGCGATCATCGCGCTCGGAATCGGCTGGAGCCTTCGGCGCTGCAGCGTGGCGATCGACGACGGCCATCTGGTGGTGAAGGCCGGCCTGTTTCGTACGAAGCGCCGCACCGCCGATTTCGACCTCAAGGCCGCGCGCATCGTGAACCTGAAAGACGCGCCGACGTTGAAACCCGGATTGAAACTCTTCGGCCTGTGGCTGATGGGTTATGCCGGCGGGTATTTCTGGCTGCGCGACAGTTCGATCGCCTTCGTGCTGCTGACCGACGCCAACCGCGTGCTGGTGTTGCCCGATCGCAAGGGCCGCAAACTGCTGCTGAGCATGGAGCAGCCGCAAGCGCTGTTGGACGCGCTGCAAGCCGTAGCGCCGGGGCGCGCGCGACGCTAATCTGTTCGCATGCGTCCGGCGCCCGATGTCCTGCTCAATACTCCGCTGATCGAAGCTTGGCCCGCGCGCCTGCTGCGCGCGCGGAGCAATCGCGATGCGCGCCGGATCGCGCAATCGCGCTGGGTGTTGCGGCGCAAGCACGACGGTCGTTATCTCGCCGCCGATGCGCCGGGCGGTTGGGTCGCACTCGCGCACGATGGCTTGCGCGAACCCGGCCTCGCCGCCGCGATCGCCGCGACAGCCCACCCCGTACCCTCGTTCGGTCTGCGCGCGCCCGCCGCGCTTCCCTTGCATCGCTTGCGCGACCGTCTCGACGCCTTGGGCCTCGATGCCGAGGCCTACGCCGAGCGCAGCGGGCTGTCGTTGGTCGCGGAACCGGCATGGCTCGCCTCGGCCGGCCTGGATCGCTATCGGCGACCGCTGTGGCTGCATCCGAGCGCCGCGCGCGGTTGGTCGCGATTGCGCGCCGCCGCCTACGCCGACGGCATCGTGCTGGACGCGATTTCCGGCTATCGCAGTCACGATTATCAATTGGGCATCTTCGCGCGCAAACGTGCGCGCGGGCAGCGCGTGGAAGACATTCTCACCGTGAACGCCGCGCCCGGTTACAGCGAACATCACAGCGGTTTGGCGCTGGACATCGGTACGCCGGGCGAACCGCCCGCGGAAGAGTCCTTCGAGCGCACCGACGCATTCGCTTGGCTGCGCGCGCACGCGCATGCGTACGGCGCAACGATGAGCTATCCCCGCGACAATCCGCACGGCATCGTCTACGAGCCGTGGCATTGGCGCTTCTCCGTTTCAGGACGCCTCGAATGACGCCTCGCATGACGCCTCGCCATCTCGCTTTCGCCGCCCGCATCTTCACCACCGCGACGCTCGCGGCCGTCTCGATCGCGTCGGCGGCGCCGCCCGATACCGCCGCAACCGACGCTTGGCGCGATGCGCAGGGCGAACGCGCGCAAGAAACGCCCAGCATGAAATCGAACAAGGGCTTCTCGGCGATGATCCATCTGGCGACGAAAACCGAAGCCGAGCGTTTCCTGCGCGAGTGGAACAGCACCGCCGCCGCGCATGCGCCATCGCTGAGAGCGGCCGACGGCGCCGCGCGCGGCGAATCGATCGTACTGCTGATTCTTTACGCAGGCTGCAGCATGCAAGCGGAAGGCCCGGCGCCCTGCACCGCCACGGCCGATTTGAAAATCACGGACCCGCAGGGAAAGACCTTGATGCAGCAGTCCGATATCGCCTTGGCCCGCGATCTCCCGGCGTATCCGCGCATCGTGCAGCTTTCGTCGCTCAGTCTGCAAACCGATTTCGATGCGACCGATCCGATCGGTGTCTACCGCTACGATGTGGTGCTGCGCAATCCCGAGCGCAACGCCACGCTCGCCTTGTCCGAAACGATCGCCTTGTCCGAAAAGCCGGCGAGCGCCGACGTGCCGGCGTCGACCACGATGCCGACCAAGGCGCCTGCGTCCGCGAAGACGCCATCATCGCCCTGACCGTCGCGGCGGCATGACCAACAGCGCAGCGAGCGGGATCACGAGCGGCACCACCAAGGCGCGCGTCAGCATCGGCGACGCCTGGCGCGGCGGCCGCAATAATTTCAATCTCATTCGCTTGTTCGCCGCATGGTTGGTGATCTACAGCCATGCCTGGGCGATCACTGGTATCGACGGCAGCGATCTTGTCGGGCGCATGACCATCACCAAATCCGCGGGCGCGTTCGCGGTCGATGTCTTCTTCGTCATCAGCGGATTTCTGGTCGCGGCGAGTCTCGAACGCCGCACTTGGCGCGCGTTCCTGGTCGCGCGCGCCTTGCGCATCTATCCGGCGCTGGTCGTCTGCGTGTTGGCGACTGTGTTCGTGCTCGGCCCGGTAATGACGACCGCCGCGGATTATTGGCGCGATGCGACGACGTGGCGTTATCTGTGGGCGAACGCCACGCTGTGGCGCGCCGAATTCTGGTTGCCCGGCGTGTTCGAGACGCTTCCGCGCACCGCGGTCAACGGTTCGTTATGGACGCTGCCGATC
>JAGNNB010000139.1 GCA_017990865.1 Lysobacteraceae bacterium | reverse complement strand
GCAATTTGCTTTCGTCGGCGATATGCGAGACCAAGCTGCCCATGACGATCGCCAATCCGGTGGCGAGCATCACCACCGCGCCGGACGCCATGCCCAGATGCAACGGCAGCAGCGGGAAGAAGGCGAACGCGGCGACCGCGACGATGTTCAGACCCAGCATGCACACGAAAAAAATGCCCGCCATGCGATCGAGTTGGCGATAGCGGAGGCCGGTGCGATCGGTCGAAAATCCGACGCGCCGCAGACGCTTCTGACGTTGCAGCAGCGCAGCGACGAAGACGCCGAACAGGCCGAGCAACATCAACGCATACCAGTACGGGTCGAAGAGCAAACGCTTCGGCATGCGTTCGTGCACGCTCCAGATGCCCGCCGCCGGGATCAACAGCACCAGCGAGCCCAAACTTCCGGGCAACCATTTGCGCAGCCATTTCGCCAAGCGCTGCGCGCCTTCGCTGCGGTCCTGCGTCGGCTGTTCGTTCCAGGTGTACAGCAATAATCGCGAGGTGTACCAGACACTGGCCGCCGCCAATGCGCAGAACACGACGAACACCAAACCCTGCAGCGGTCCGTCGAAACTGTTGATCAGCACTTCTTTGCCCTGATCGGTGCGCAAGGCGAAGATCGCCGCGACCGCGAACAGCAGCGGGAAACGCATGCGCTTGAGAATTTCGAACGTAGCCGGCAAGACATCGATGCGCCGTTGCACGCGGCGCAAACGCACCATCAACCGATCCATCGCGCGCCACATCCAGAACAGCGGCGGCAATGCCCCAAGGCCCGCATCGGCGTCGGTCGCCGAAGTCGGTGTTGGCGCAGCCGTCGGCGTTTGTGGGTCTCGATCTTCTCCGTTCATCGCGACGATCTCCTGAAATTCTGCGCAGTGTTTCGTGTCCGCATCATGCGTGTGACGCAGCGCTCATGGCGGCATGCCATGCGTCGCGTACCGGAAGCGAACGGCGCCCAGCCCCGCGCATCGACGGTCTATTCTGCATCGAACCGGTCGCACATCCTTGGACTGCCCGCGAAGAGGCTCAACGCGCGCTTTTGACTGCTTCCCCGCCCTTCATCACGAACGAGACGGTTTCGAGCAGACGCACGTCCTGGGTAGGATCGCCGGGAACGGCGATCAGATCGGCGCGACGGCCCGTTTCGACGACACCGAGATCGTTGCGGCCCAGCGCGTCGGCGGCATTGATCGTCGCCGACTGGATCGCTTCCGTCGGGGTCATGCCGTAACGCACCATCACCGCGAATTGCTTGGCGTTGTCGCCGTGCGGAAAGATGCCCGCATCGGTGCCGAAGACCATTTTTACGCCGGCTTGGTGCGCGCGGCGGAAATTCTCGCGCTGGATGTCGCCCAATTCGCGATCTTTGCGCAGATTGTCTTCCAGCACACCGTTCTTCTTGCCCTCGGACTGCGTGTAGTCGGTGTTGTAGATATCCATCGACAAATACGCGCCATGCTGTTTGGCCAAGCGAATGCCTTCGTCGTCGAGCAGACTGGCATGTTCGATGGTATCGACGCCGGCGCGGATCGCCTCGCGAATGCCGGCGGCGCCGTGCGCATGCGCGGCGACCTTCACGCCCCACATGTGCGCCTCGTCGACGGTCGCTTTCATCTCCGCGTACGTCATCTGCTGCTGGCCGGGTTCGGTGTTGCGCGAGAACACGCCGCCGGTGGCGCAGATCTTGATGACCTGAGCGCCGTATTTGCGGATGCCGCGCACCGATTTGCGCGCTTCGTCGGGGTTGTCGGCGTTGAACGGGTTGCGGTCGTTCATCGACGGCGGGAAATAGGTCGAATCGCAGTGGCCGCCAGTGGCGCCGAACGCCATGCCGGCCGGGACGATGCGCGGGCCGACCACTTTGCCCTCGTCGATCGCCTGCTGCAGGCCGACGTCGTTCCAGTCCTCCGAACCGAGATTGCGCACGGTGGTGAAACCGGCCATCAGCGTTTTCTGCGCGTGCGTCACCGACACCGCCGACCAGAAACGATCGTTGAACTGCAGATAGGAATAGCCGCTGTAGGTCGGGTCGCTGTCGATATGCACATGCATGTCGATCAGACCCGGCAGCAACGTCGCATCGCCGAGGTCGTATCGACGCGCGTCGGGCGCGACGATCGCCGCACCGGCGCCGTGCGCGATTTGTTTGATCCGGCCGTCCTCGATCAGCACCTGCACGTTCTGCAGCATGCGTCCGCTGCGTACGTCGAGCATGCGCGCGGCGGCGACCACCGAAACGTTCGGGCGCGCTGCGATGCCGCGATCTTGACTACGATCCTGCGCAGCGGCGGAAGCGGTCAACGCGGCGAACGCGAGGCCGCCGAACAGCAAAGGAAGGCGCGGACGGAGCATGTCGGAATCCTGCGGGTCGGAGATCGCAAGCGTACCCCGCGCCCGCAATCGGGTCGAGTCGGCCGAAGGTCGATGCCCGGGATGCGGCTGCGCTGAGGCTTGGGCCGCCTCGCGCGACCGTCAGCCGACGGGCCGGAACTCGATCGTCGCCGCCGGCGCAAGCCACGGCAGCAGCCAGTGATCGACCAGCAAGAATGCGAACAAGGCCATCAAATACACGATCGAGTAATTGAACATGCGCATCGCGAAAAATTCGTCTGGCGGATCGAGCATCTTCCAGGCGTACCACAGGAACACCGCGCCGAGCACCAACGCGCCGCCGAAGTAGAAGTTGCCGCTCATCTGGATCAAGCGCGGCAGAAGACTGACGATCACCAGCAGCACCGTGTAGAACATGATCTGCCAGCGCGTGTATTCCACGCCGTGCGTGACCGGCAGCATCGGCACCAGTGCGCGGGCGTAATCCTCGCGGCGGAAGATCGCCAGCGCCCAGAAATGCGGCGGCGTCCACACGAAAATGATCAGCACCAGCAGCGACGCATGCGCCCAATCCCACGGGTTCTGCATCCCGGTGACGGCCGCCCATCCCAGCAACGGCGGCGCCGCGCCGGCGATACCGCCGATCACGATGTTCTGCGGCGTTGCGCGTTTGAGCCAAGCGGTGTAGACGATAGCGTAGCCGATCAACGACGCGAAGGTCAGCAATGCGGTGATGCGATTGACCATCGAGATCAGCATCGCCATCGACAGGGTGCCGAGAAACACCGCGAACGCCAGCACTTGCGCGGGCTTGAGCGTCCCGGTGGCGAGCGGCCGATGCGCGGTGCGCGCCATCACCCGATCGATGCGCTGATCGATCAGATGGTTGATCGCCGCGGCGCTGGACGCCGCCAACCAGATGCCGAGAAAACCGAACACGCTCTGCCGCAGCGGCGGCAAACCCGGCACCGCCAAAAACATGCCGACGAACGCCGTGAACACGATCAACGCGACCACGCGCGGTTTGGTCAACGCCCAATACTCGCGCCAAAGCGCGAAGAAACCGGTACGCGGGACGACGGCGCCGTTCACGGGATCACCTTCGCATCACAGCGGCGGGCGCAAACGCGCCAATAGACCGACCAGCGTGAACAGCAGCAGCGCAGCGCCGGCGTTGTGCAGCACCGCGACCCACAGCGGCAGCCCGAACATGACGTTGCCGATGCCGAGCGCGACCTGCGCCAGCGTCAACGCCGCCAGCACGCTGCCGGTCAGCGCCAAGCCCGGCGTGCGGATCAATTTCGCGGCGAGCCACATCAAATAGGCGAACACGACCAGCGCCATGCCGCGATGCGCGAGTTGGATCGCGATACGCGAGGCGCCGTCGAGCACGCCGCCTTCGTAATCCACGCCGATGCCGCGCCACAGCACGAAACCTTCGCGGAAATCGTGCGGCGGCCACCATTGCCCGACGCATTTGGGAAACTCGTTGCCGCAGGCCAGCGCCGCGTAATTGGCGCTGACCCAGCCGCCGAGCGCGATCTGGATGCCCAACAGACAGACGGCGGCGATCAGGAAGGCGCGCATCGCCGTGGCGCCTGCGATGCGCACCGGGCTATTGGTCGAGCGCCACGCCATCCAGGTCAGCAAACCGAACGTGGTCAAGCCGCCGAGCAAATGTCCCATCACCACGATCGGTTTGAGCAGCCACGTCACCGTCCACTGCCCGAGCAAGGCCTGGAACACGATCACCATCAGCGCGAACGCGGATACGCGGGCGAGATCGGAATTATCCCAGCGCAACGCTGCGATCAGCAGCAAGACTTCGCCGGCCAACGCCAGCCCGGCGGCGAGTTCGTACTCGCCGCGCATGTACGCGGGAATGCTGCCGCCCACCAACGCCGCGGCGACGAGAATCTGCGCGAGCCCGGCGCGACGACGGCGCGCGGCGAGCAGCGCCAGCGTGAGCACCAGCAGCCCCAAGATCGCCGCGGCATGACGATGCACTTGCTCGCGCCACGCTTTATGCACTTCCAGCGGCCGCACGTCGAGCGCGGTGGGGTGATTCACTTCCGCATTCGTCGTCGGCCAGGTCGCGCGGCCGTAGCAGGTCGGCCAATCGGGACAGCTCAGCCCGGCGTTCGACAAGCGCACGAAACCGCCGAACACGATCACGCAGAACGTCAACGCCACCGCCAGCCACGCGATGCGATGGAAATGCTTGTACAGCGGCGTGGGACGACGCCCGTGCGCCGCCGCGACCGCGGCGCTGGAATCGATGGAGGGATCGCTCATTTGAGTTTCAGCAGCTTGGCCAAATCGGCCCGCAAATCGCCCGGATCGGAGCCCGGAGCGTAGCGCAGAATGACGAAGCCGTTGGGGTCGACGACGTAGACGGGCGTGCCTTTGGGGTCGTCCAGTCGCGGCAGGCTGGCGCGCAGCGCGGGAGCGTCCTGCAGCATGCGCAAGGCGGGGCTGCGACGAGCACCCTCGGGGGGCGTACCCTCCGGAAACGGGCCGATCCACAGCAGATGCACGCGATCGGCGTTCTGGGCCTGCAGCTCGCGCACCAGTTCGATGTCCGTCGCCAGCTTCGCGCAGGGCGCATCGCAGACCTTCGGCGCGGCGACCACGATGCGCCAGATCCGCTCGCCCGGGTTCCAGCGATAGTCGGCGCCGTCGAGCGTCTGCGCCGCGACGCCACGAAGATCGCCCGGCGGGTCGAGCAGTTCGCCGCGATTCTTCATGCCCTCGGGCCGCCAACCCGAAAAGCGCAGAATGCCGGCGAGCACGAAGCCGCCGAAGAACAGCGCGAAAATCGCGAGCAACATGGCGCGATTGCGGGTGCGTTGCGGAGCGGCGGAAGCGTTTGCGTTCATGCGTCTATCGTATCGGTGTTGGCATCGGCGAGTGTCGACGCGCGAAGCCCGGCGCGACGGCGGCGTTCCAGCAACAGCGCCACGATCAGCACGGTCGCGCTCAGGCCGAACCATTGCACGGCATAACCGACATGGCGTTCGGGTGGCAGCGTGTTCGGCAGGATGTCGAAATCGCGCTCGAAACCGAACCCCGGTTCCGGCGACGGCCGCAGCACTCGCGGCGCAAGATCGCGCAATCTCAGAGTATCGCGCAAGACGGACGTGTCGATGGCGGTCGTCAACCACTGCCCGCCCGGTTGCTCGGCCGGCGGCCCGAGATCCAAACCGCGCCCCGGCGGCGGCATCAGCAGGCCGGTCAACGTCGTTCGGGTATCGTCGCGCGGTACCGCGGGCAAGGTGCGATCTGACGGCAGCGGCGACCAGCCCAAATCCACCAGCACCGCCGGACTTTCGTTCAGCAAACCATCCTTCGGCAAGAACACGCGATACGCCCGCACGCCGACCTTCCCGCCGCGCTGCTGATTGTCCAACAGCACCGCAGGCGCCTCCGCGAAGCGACCGCGCAAGACGACCCAGTCGTAAGCGCCCGCTCGGTCGCGATCGTTCAACACCTGCAGCGGCTGCGGCCTGCGATCGGCCAGCGCGCGCGCGGCATCGGCCAGCATGGCGCGCTTCTCGCCTGCGCGTTCGAGTTGCCAAACGCCCAGTCGCGCGAACAGCGCCATGGCGCAGACGGCCACGAGCCATGGCAACCATCGAGCGCGGCGCAGACTCACCTGCGACCCGCCGTCTGCTGCGATAATGCGGTCACGACCGAAAACTCCGGGCACCGCCATGAGCGATTCGCTGAAAACACTACTTATTATCGGATTTTTGATCGTGATTTTGTGGAATTTGGGCGCCGGCCTGTATTACATGCTGGTCGACAAAGGCAAGACCAAGCGCACCGTGAATTCGTTGACCTGGCGCATCGGACTGTCGATCGCCCTGATTCTGATCATCGTTCTATCGATCTACATGGGCTGGATCGAACCGCACGGCGTCGGTCGCAAGCCCGGCGGCTGAATGCGGTCGCGCGGCAACCGGGCCGCTTCGCCCGGCGGTTTAAAGGCCGCGCCATAAAAACCGGTTCGCAAAACCACCTCGTAAAGCCGCTTCGCGAAGCGGCTTCGCGAAGCCATTTCGCGCAGCCGCTCGGCCAGACGCGAAGGCCGGCGCAATGCCGGCCTTCGTGGGTGTTTCGTGTGTCGTTCGGCCCGCGTTACAGCACGTAGACGAACAGGAACAGGCCGAGCCAGACCACGTCGACGAAGTGCCAGTACCAAGCCACGGCTTCGAACGCGAAGTGGTTGTCTTTGCTGAAGTGCCCTTTCGCGCAGCGCAGCCACATGATGGCCAACATCAGCGTGCCCAGGGTCACGTGCGCACCGTGGAAGCCGGTCAGCATGAAGAACGTCGAACCGTAGATGCCCGAACCCAGCGTCAGGTTCAATTCTTTGTAGGCGTGGATGTACTCCTCGGCCTGGTAGTAAAGGAAGAGACAACCCAACGCAACGGTCGCGCCCAACCAGAACAGCAGCGCCTTGCGGTGACCGGCCTTCAGCGCATGATGCGCGACGGTGATGGTGGCCCCCGAAGTGAGCAGGATCAGCGTATTCGCCAGCGGCAGGCCCCAGGCCGGAATGGTCTGGAAATGACCGCCCACTTGGCCCGGGCCGCTGCTCGGCCACGCCGAGCTGAATTCCGGCCACAGCATGGCGTTGGTCATCGCGCCGTCGCCCTCGCCGCCCAACCAGGGCAAGGCGAATTGCCGGGTGTAGAACAACGCGCCGAAGAACGCGGCGAAGAACATCACTTCGGAGAAGATGAACCACACCATCCCCATCCGGAACGAAGTATCCACTTGGCTGTTGTAGTGGCCGGCCAGCGATTCGAGGATCACATCGGCGAACCATTTGAACAGGATGCCGAGCAAACCGGCCAGACCGATGAAGAATGCGATCTTGCCCGCGTGAACCCCGTTCAACCAGAACGCGACGCCCGCCATCGTGGTGAACAGGAACACCGACGCGAAGACCGGCCACTTGCTGCCGTGGGGCACGAAGTAGACGTTGGCGTCGTGATGATCGGCGTGCGCTTGTGCCATGTCGGTGGTCTCGCGTAAGGCAGTGGAGGCGTGGGCGGGAAAGCTGTCGGAGCGAGCCCGAACGAGACTGGCTCGATGGGGCTAACGTCTATTGATGAAGCGGGTGTCGGCGGGTGTTGCGGGCGAGCGTTATGGAGCGGATTGGGGCGACTTCGGCGACACTTTGGGCGCGGCCAATTCGGCGGTCAACACCTCGTTCTTGAAGAAGGTGTACGACAGCGTCAAGGTGCGAACGTCTTCCGGCAAACCGGGGTC
>JAGNNB010000138.1 GCA_017990865.1 Lysobacteraceae bacterium | reverse complement strand
GGCTACGGCACCGGCTCGACCGAAGAATGGCTGCGGGAATGCGGCATCGGAGTGATCCACGGCGGCGAAAACTCGCTGCGTTTCACCCCGCATTTCGCGATGCGCAGCGACGAGTTGGATTTGTTGATCGGCATGCTCAAACGCGCGCTGATCGAAGGCCCGCGCATCGAACAAGCCGCAGCGGCGTAATCGCTCGGCTTGGCTGGCTCGGCTAGCAGATTGTTGAACAACGATCTTCCTGATCGTTGTTCAAGTCGCGAGTCCGGCGCGTGTCCGGACTCGCTCCCGACGAATCAATCGCTTACGCGCTCGCTTCGTCGTCGCAGCCATCCTTAGCTGCGCTAGCAGGCTGTTTTTCAACAGCCTGCTAGGCGCGTCACGAAACGCACGAAAGCCCGGGATCGCTCCCGGGCTTTCGCGTTTTCGCTTTTCGAAAGCGGCGACGTGCTCAGCGCGGCGGAGGCGGCGCACCGCCCTCGCCCCGCGGGCCGCCCGGAGGCGAACGGCGACCGCGCGGCGGGCCGTGCTCTTCGCGCTTCGCTTTGAACTGTTCGAATTTCTTGTCGCCCAGCAGCTTGCGCAGTTCGGCGTCGTGCTCGCGTCGCATCGCCTCGTGCTCTTCGCGGACGCGTTCGTGCGACTGTTCCATGCGCGCGCGATGCTTGTCGAATAGCGCTTGCAGCGACTTCGTTTGCGCGGCGTCGAGTCCGAGTTCTTTCGCGACACGCTCGGCCGAAGGCGGGCCGCGATGACCGCCCTTGCCCATTTCGCGACCATGGGGCGGACCGTCGGGCGGCGGCGAGCCTTGTTGCGCATGCGCAGCGAGCGCGAAAGCGCCGGCGAACGCCAAGGACAGCGCGGCGACGACGGCGAGACGGGGACGAGTGGGGGCGCTTGGCATAGCGGCGTTCTCCGTAGACGACCGGGGTATTCCGGTGGATGCACAGGTTAGGCGGGGAATGCGCAGCCACGATGCAGCGAACGTGGAGAAATCATGGAGAAAACGAATCATCCAGGAAACAAACTTTCGATAAATTCTAGAAATTTCTTGAGAAAGCGAATCATGGAGAAATCGTGGAATCCGCGCGCGCCCGGCCTCGATGCGTTTCGCGACCGCCGCGATCGGGCTAAGGTGTCGCAATCGCCGCGAAACCGACCCATGACGCTTCGACTCTGGCATCGCCTCTTCCTCGCCATCGCCCTGCCCAGCGCCGCGGCGATGGCGGCGTTCGCGCTGCTGCAGGCGCACAGCTTCCAGCAAGGCTTTCTGGAATACGTGAATCGCCTGGAGCGCGAGCGGCTGGAAGTCGTATCGCAAGCGCTGGTGGACGCCTACGCCCGTGAAGGCGATTGGCGTTTCCTCGAAGGCGACGCTCGGCGCATGCATCGCCTGCTGCAGATCGGCGCGGATGCCCCGGACGGACGACCGCCTCCGCATCCCGCGCGCCGCGAACCGATGCGCCCGCCGTTCGATCGCGATAGGCGCGGCGGCCGCTTCGACCCCGAAATGCACGGACCGTCGCTGGTGCCTTACCCGCCCCGCAACGCCGCCGCATTGCCGTCGCGCCTACTGTTGCTGGACGCCGACGACGCCATCGTCGCCGGCAATCCCGCCGTTCCGCGCGATGCGCCCGCGATCGAACTGCGGCACGACGGCCGCCTCGTCGGACGTTTGCTCGTCGCGCCGCTGCCGCGGCTGCGCTCGAACATGGATCTCGACTTCGCGCGCAGTCAGCACCGCACGTTGGCGATCGTCGGCGTCTCGCTGTTGATCGTCGCGGTGTTGGCGGCGTGGTGGCTGTCGCGTTGGTTGTTGCGCCCGGTGCGCGCGCTCGCGGTCGGCGCGCAGGCCTTGGCGGCCGGCGATTACGCCGCGCGTATCGATATCCGACGCGACGACGAACTCGGTGCACTCGCCGACGACTTCAATGCACTCGCCACCGCGCTGGAACGTCATCGCGACGCGCGGCGGCGCTGGGGCGCCGACATCGCGCACGAACTGCGCACGCCGATCAGCATTCTCAGCGGGGAGATCCAAGCGCTGCAGGACGGCATACGCAACGTCGACGCGGCGCGTCTGGCATCGCTGCAAGCCGAATGCGCGCGCCTGCGCGACTTGGTGGACGATCTTTACGACCTATCGCTCTCGGACGCGGAAGCGCTGAGTTATCGCTTCGAACCGCTGGACTTCGGCGCGCTGGTAACCGAGGCCCTGCGCACGCACGAAGACGCGCTGCGCGCGGCCGGAATCGTCTGCGAGGCGACGCTGCCGCCCTGCCCCATCGCCCGCGGCGATCGCGCGCGTCTGCGTCAATTGCTCGACAACGTGCTCGCCAACGTCGCGCGTTATACCGACACGCCCGGTCGTGTCGTCGTCGCGCTCGAATCCATCGACGATGCCGGCGAAGCGCGTTGCCGTCTGCGTATCGACGACACCGCGCCCGGCGTGCCCGACGAGGCGTTGCCGCGTTTGTTCGATCGTCTGTATCGCGTCGAACCTTCGCGCAGCCGGCAATTCGGCGGTGCCGGTTTGGGCCTCGCGATCTGCCGCAACATCGTCGAAGCGCACGGCGGCCGCATCGATGCGCACGCCTCGCCGTTGGGCGGCTTGCGCATCGAAATCGAATTGCCGCGCGGCGTCGTCGCATGAGCGTGCAGCCGCTGGTGTTGGTGGTCGAAGACGAGCCCAAACTCGCCGCTTTGCTCTGCGATTACCTGCATGCCTCCGGTTACGCCACCGAAACGGCGGACACCGGCACGCAGGCGCTCGCTCGCATTCGGATGCAGGCGCCCGAAACGCCGCCGCCCGACGCGGTCCTGCTCGATCTGATGCTGCCCGAACTCGACGGTCTCAGCGTCTGCCGCGCGGTGCGCGCCTCGCCCGACCCGCGCATCGCGCAGATGCCCATCCTGATGTTGACCGCGCGCGTCGACGAAATCGATCGGTTGCTCGGCCTGGAGCTCGGCGCGGACGATTACATCTGCAAGCCCTTCAGCCCGCGCGAAGTGGTGGCGCGGGTGAAAGCCGTGCTGCGTCGCGCGCAGGCCGCCGACGCGCAAACGCCATCGCCGCTGCGCTTGGACGACGAGCGCCTGGAAGCGCGCGTCAACGGCACATTGTTGCCGCTGACGCCGGTCGAATTCCGGCTGCTGCAAACGCTGCACACGCGCCCCGGCCGCGTGATGTCGCGCACGCAGTTGATCGAAAGCCTGTATCTGGATCATCGTGTGGTGAGCGACCGCACCGTCGACAGCCATATCAAGAATCTGCGCCGCAAGATTGTCGACAGCGGCGCGCGCGATCCGCTGATCTCGGTCTACGGCGTGGGCTACAAACTGGATTGGGACGCGGACGCATGACGCGTGCGGTGTTGTGCGTATTGCCTGGGCTGGACGGCACCACGCGCCTGCTCGGCGCATTCGTCGAAGCCGCTAAACCCGCGTTCGCTTCCGTGCATGCCATCGCGTATCCGCACGATACGCCGATGGATTACGCCGCGCTCGAAACCTACGCCCGCGCACGCCTGCCGCAGGACGCGCCGTCCGTGCTGCTGGGCGAATCGTTTTCCGGGCCGGTGGCGATCGCCATCGCCGCGAAGCCGCCGTCGAATTTGATCGGTCTGGTGCTGTCCACCACGTTCGCGCGCGCGCCGGTGCCGTTGATCTCGTCGCTCGCTCCGTTGATGCGTATCGCGCCCGTGCGCGCAGCGCCGATGCCGCTGCTGTCGGCGATATTGCTGGGCCGTTGGGCGACGCCCGCGCTGCGGCGCGAATTACGCAGCGCGCTCCTCGGCCTCGCGCCCGCCGTCGTACGCGTACGCGCGGCCGCCGCGATGCGCGTGGACATGACCGCGCGGCTCGCCGACATCGCGGTACCAACGCTCTGCCTGCGGGCGCGACACGACCGCCTGCTGCGTCCGCGCGCCACCCGCGAATTGCTCGACGGCCTGCGCGACGCGCGCGAAGCCGCATTCGACGGCCCGCATCTGCTGCTGCAAACGCGCACGACCGCCGCCGCGGACGAAGTGATGCGCTTCGCCGCTGGGCTCGGTTAGGCTAGGGCTCTGTTCACGACCTTCATGTGCCTTGACTGATCTCACGTCACTGCATCGATTTTGTGGCTAGGCTTGAAGGGTGTCCCCTCCCTTTCGCGAAGCGAAGCTGAGGGCTGGGGAGGGGTTGAATGCCATCTCGGCGTTTGCCCCCCCTCCCGACCTCCCCCTGCGCTGCGCGCAAGGGGAGGAGATCATGTCCCAGAAGGTTTTGAACAAACTTTAAGTCGCCCACTCCACCCGCAGGTCGTCGCATGCGCATCGTCGAAGTCCGTCACCCGCTCGTTCGTCACAAACTCGGCCTCCTGCGCGACGCCGCCACCGCTCCGTCGCTGTTTCGGCAAGTGGTCGGCGAAATCGCGACACTGTTGGCCTACGAGGCCACCGCCGATTTGTCGCTGACCAATACGCAGATCGACACCTGGGCCGGACCGCTGCAGGTCGGGCGCTGCGATCAATCGCGTATCACGCTGGTACCGATCCTGCGCGCGGGCCTCGGCTTTCTGCCCGGTGTGCAAGTGTTGCTGCCGAACGCGCCGGTCAGCGTGATTGGTCTTCGCCGCGACGAAACCACGCTGCAACCGCACGCGTACTACCAACGCTTCGTGCGCGACATCGCCGGCCGCACCGCGATTCTCATCGACCCCATGCTCGCCACCGGCGGCAGCGCCATCGCCGCCATCGACGCCCTCAAAACCGCCGGCGTCGCCCGCATCAAAGCCATCTTCCTCGTCTCCGCCCCCGAAGGCCTACGCGCACTGGAAGCGAAGCATCCCGACACCGAGGTCTACACCGCCGCGATCGACGAACGCTTGAACGACCATGGCTATATTTTGCCGGGCCTCGGCGATGCGGGAGATCGGGTGTTTGGGACGCCTGAGGGGTGAGGTAGAAGATCGCGAACCGAAGTGAACATTCGAATATTGCGAACCAGAGTGAACATTCGTAGGGCGGAAACGCCTTCGGCGGTTCCGCCCTACAGGTTGCGTCTTGGGCGAGTTCGAAAGATGTTACGTCGAGAAGGGCAAAGCGTTACGCGTAGATCAGTTGGCACCGAAGACATCATCAGCTAGAGCTCAATTCCGCTCATCTTCGGACGCGCTGCCGATGGCATCGATGTCATCGAAGATGCTGCGCACCGAGTTTGCGCCCGACTGCGGATTGAGCTTGCCTAGCTTTCGCGGCGGCGGTGCGGACGGGCTGCTGTCGTCCTCATCAATCCAGTCTCGGGCCTTGTGCGCTTCGGCGTCGACAATGGCTAGCGCTGCAGGGTCTTGGGAAAAGCAACGGCGCAACGTATCCAGTGATGCTACGAAGGAATACATGTGATCCTCTCGCGAATCGTCGGAGCTGCAATCGTTTTGATGTTCTCGACGCACATCCGCCAATTTTGGCAGGAGTTGCGCCTGTACCTGCGCGATTAGGTTGGCATGCTCGGCGGGCATAAAAACACTACGGATCCACGAGTCATCAATTGCGTCGGTATCCCTGCCTTCAATGGCGTATTCGCTGACCGTCTCTATGAACTCCAGTCGATAGTGTTCGGGAAGAAGGCCAAATGTGTGAAGCCTCGCGACGAGTCGCACCTCTGACATGACGCTGAGCATCAGGCCTGGCTTAGAAATGGAGGCGAGCAATTCGGGGTGGCTTTCAAGGTAGCCCTCCAGAAACTCCTTAGAGCAGCGTGTAGCCAGAAAGCCGTAGAGGCTTTGCCGGGCAGACCACATAGACCACCACGGATTCTTGTGAGTGCGAGCTTCGGTCAGTTCCTCAAGCTTAGTGACTATCTTGGGAAACAGAGCGGTCAGAACCACAACGGCCTTTTCCATGCCCACATCTCCGCAAGTGACCTGCTCGATAAGTCGCTCCGGGGCGCTGCCTTGCAGATAAATGCCGAGTAACTCCGGGCTTTGTACCAGCAGGGCCGCATACGCATCGCCAATGGTGGGATGTTTGAATCGCCAGACCGATTCGCCGCTGGCGCTGGTATGCACTACCAAGCTGCCCATCAAGGCCTCCAAAGCGCTGATACAACTACCGAGGTCGCTGCCTAGGCGCTGTAGGGCATCGGTCTCCGCCGGCTGCAATTCGATCGGGCTGGTCAAGCGGTCGTTACGCATGTAGATGAGCGCCAGGGCAGCCTTGCTGTTGGCATCCAGACCTTGCAGCACCTCATGTAGCAACTGCTCGCGCCGTTCGAGGAACTGTCCCAGGCTGTACGGATCGACAAACAGGCCCTTGGTAAACAGCGGGTCCCCCAGGCGTCGGGCCATCTCGGGGATGAAACGGGGGTGGTCGGCGACCGTGTCCAGATGCGGCTTGATCTTCGCAAGAAAATTACGCGGCTGCTTGCCGAGCTTCAAATGGTTGTAGAGGATATGACGGCGTTCCTGCTCACTCAGTGCATGCACATCGATGACCACCTGGCTCTCTTTGAACAGTGGGAAAGCGCTTTCTTTGAGATCTCGACGCGCACGGTTGTAGATGTAATCGCGCGAAGTCATGACAATCTTGGCACCGTTACGCAACATCGGCTTCAACTGCGGCAGAATGCGATTCCATCCATTCGCGAGAAATTCTTCGTACTGCGTTACGCCGAAGGCATCGTCTAGCCAGAAGAACTGGGACGGCTCGTCCGGATTCCAGCGTTTAGCCACTTCCGCGGGCTCATCCAGCTTAAGCAGCGAGGCATTCCATTGGTCGAGCGCTGCCATAGCGAGCATAGAGGCGATCGTTGTCTTGCCCGCGGCGGGCTCACCGACTAGCAGCACGAAGCTATGCCGGTCCAGCGCCTCCGCAGCTCGCTGGTAGGCATCGGTCACGACTACTTTAGCGAGGTCTTCCCGCAGTGATTCGATAATGGCGCGAGCTTGCGCATAGGCGCGCTCATCAAGGATCTGACTCAGATCGCCCAACCCGTACACACGTGGCACCAACATCCTAAGACGCTTATTTTCAAGGATCTGTTGCGTTATCCACGTGGCTCCCAAAATGACGACATGCTTGGCGCCAGCCTCTCGAAAAACTGCTTGGATCTCTTGCGCCCGAGTGCCAGTCACCCCGGCGTTGCTCATCAATACGTAGTTGTCGCAACGGCCTGCGGCGACAAGGCGCTTCGCCTTGGTCACCTCGTCGGTCAGGTCGGATAGCTTCAACACATACCCGCTGCGGCTCGTAAATTTGCACTGGATGACGAAGCGGCCAGTGAGGACTTCCTTTCCAGTGGGCTTCCAGGTGCCAGCGAAAGCACCATCACGCCCGCCATCGTTCGAGTCCAGGTACGACTCGACGGTCTGCCCGAGTATCTCGCGGGCAATCGCCAGGCAAAGCTGCTGGAAGCTGCTCCAGCCGAGGTTGTGCAGTTCGTACATGGGTCCAATTTTACGACAGTAAGTAGCCCGGGTAAGGCCACAGGCCGCACCCGGGGCTTTTGTTCTTAAAGCGCCGCGGACGGATCGTCGCTTACGTTTTCCCGGGTGCGCGCTACGCGCTTACCCAATGGAATGGACTCCTCCCACTGATACGGCATCTAGGTGCCAGACTGGAGGTTGTTACGACCAGTCACACAGCAGGAGGAGTCCGCCATGAAGATTAGTCGAGTCGCGCTGGATTTGGCA
>JAGNNB010000137.1 GCA_017990865.1 Lysobacteraceae bacterium | reverse complement strand
TCGGCGGCTTGATCGGCGCGGTCATCGCCTACCTGTTGTTCAACAATTTGTCGGTGTCGACGCTCGGCGCCAACTTCACGCAAGTGGTGTTCGCGTTCAAGGTCACGCCCGCGCTGGTGGGCATGGGTCTGGCGATCGCGGTCGTGGTCGGCTTCATCGGCGGCTTGCTGCCGTCGATCCGCGCCGCGCGGATGCCGGTGACGACAGCGCTGCGCGCAGCGTAAGCCGTCGCGTCGCGGATCGAAGCCGGCGCGCTTCGATCATCGTCGTAATTTTCGCGAAACGCCCGGCGCAAGCCGGGCGTTTCGTTTTTTGGGCTCTACGCGCATCGCGAACATCGCGAACATCGTGCGCATAGGGTGCGCCTGGGCTCACCGCTTTTCGAAACGCGCTCGAGACACCTGTCGAGATCGTTCTTTTCGCGGTACGAAAAAGCGATGGGCTTGCCGACGCTATCCGTGGGCGGATGAAAAAGCGGTGCGCTTAAGCGCACCCTATTTCGAAAAGTGCTTAAGACATTTGTCGAGATCGTTCTTTTCGCGGTACGAAAAAGCGATGGGCTTGGCGACGCTATCCGTTGGCGGATGAAAAAGCGGTGCGCTTAAGCGCACCCTATGGAGGGTTTTGCGCCGCTCGGCGGCGCGAGCGCCAAAGTCCTTCGCTCGCGAAGATCGCCAACGCGATCCAAATGCAGACGAAACCGATCGCGCGGTTCGTGTCGAACGGTTCGCGGAACACCAATACGCCGGTCAAGAATTGCAGCGTCGGCGCGATGTACTGCATCAAACCGATGGTGGACAGCGGCACGCGGCGCACGGCATAGGAAAACGCGATGAGCGGAATCGCGGTCACCGCGCCGCCGACGATCAACAGCACGATGACGCCCGCCCCCCAATCGCCGCCGACGAAACCGCCCCGCCCCTGCATCTGCGCCCACGCTAAATAGGCCAACGCGGGCAACAGCAAATACGCGTTCTCCACGCCCAGGCCAGTCACCGAATCCACCACGGCGAGTTTGCGGATCAGCCCGTAGATGCCGAAGCTGATCGCCAGCGACAATGCGATCCACGGAAAACTGCCGTAATTGAAGGTCAACCACAGCACGCCGAGCGCGGCGATCGCGACCGATACCCATTGCGTGACGGTCAAGCGTTCGCGCAAGAACACGGTCCCGAGTACCACGTTGAGCAACGGGTTGATGAAATAGCCGAGACTGCTTTCGACCACATGCCCGGCGTTCACGGCCCAAATGTAGAGCCCCCAGTTCGCGCCGATGCACAGACTGCTGAGCGCGAGCATCTTCGCCAATCGCGGCTGCGCCATCACGGCCGCGAACCAACCGCGCCCTTGGGTCCAAAACAGCCACGCCGCGACCAACGCCGCGCACCACAGCACGCGGTGGGCGACGATCTGCAGCGACGGCACCGCTTTGAGGAAATGCCAGTACAGCGGCATCGCGCCCCAGATCAGGAAGGCGCTGGCGGCGACCCACAGGCCTTTGCGCGACTCGGGTGCGCTCATCGGTAAGCGTTCGTCGCGGCTTTCGGCGCCGCATCCGGCACGAAAGACATCGTTGTCTGTTGCCCCGTCGTCGCGGGCATCACGTCGTCTCGGCCGACGATGCCGCGACCGGCGCCGGCGACGCGGCTTTCGCACGGGCCAAAGTGATGATCGCCACGCCGACCAGAATCACCGCCATCGCGCCGATGTCGTGCGCACTGACCTGTTCATCGGCCAACCACACGCCCAGCAGCACCGCGACCGGCGGATTGACGTAGGCATAGCTGGACGCCAGCGCCGGCCGCACGTGATTCAGCAGCCACAGATACGCGCTGAACGCGACGATGGAACCGAACACCGCCAGATACAGCAACGCAGCGGTACCCAGCGGCGTCGGCGCCGTGGGCAAACGCTCGCCCATCGCGAATCCCAACGGCACCAGCATCATGCCGCCGCACATCATTTGCCCGGCCGCGGTCATCAGCGGCGACGGCAAGTCGCGCCCGCGCGACCACACCGAACCGAACGCCCAGGCGATCGGCGCGATCAACAGCAACACCAATCCCGTCGGTTGCGCCGACAGACTGCTGCCCGCGTTCAACCACAGCACGCCCACGAAGCCGACGCCGATGCCGAGCCATTCGCGCGTGGTCGGGCGACGACCAAAGGCCCAGCCGAACAAGCCCATCCACAGCGGCATCGAGGCGATAGAGATCGCGGCGAGCCCCGAGGACACGGTTTTTTCCGCGACGACGACGAACCCATTGCCCATCAGCATCATCGTCAGGCCCATCAGCGCGAGCGCGCGCCACTGCGGGCGCGTGGGCGCCGCCACGCCGCGCCAGCGCAACACGAGGTACAGCGCCAAGCCCGCGAACAGCATGCGCGCGCCGGAGACGACAGACAGCGCGGGATAACCGCCTTCCAGCGCGAAACGGATACCGAGGTAGGTCGAACCCCAGATCGTGTACAGGGACAGCAGCGCCGCGGCGACTTTGAACGCGCTGGGCGCCGCCGCGGAGGTCGGCGACGAAGAGGTGGGGGTCATGGCTTCACGTTAACCGCTCGCGTCGGATGGCGTTTGAAAAAATATGCGTCTTCGCGCAAAATTTTTGCGTGCCTACTTCGCCTCTCGCATTGGACGACTTCGATCACCGCCTCCTCGACCTGCTGCAGCAGGACGCCGGGCGCACGTTGACGGCTCTGGGCGAAAGCGTGGGGCTGTCCGCGAGCGCGGTGCAACGCCGGATCGCCCGCTACCGCGAACAAGGCCTGCTGCGCGAAGTGGCGGTGCTCGATCCCGCGGACTTCCCCGCGGTGACGCTGGCGACGGTGTGGGTGGCGATGGAGCGCGAATCGGCCAAACGCCACGCCGCGTTCCGCGCCCGGATGCGTCAAGCGACCGAAGTGCAGCAGTGCTACACCCTGACCGGCGAATGGGATTACCTCGCGATCCTCGCCGTCACCAGCGTCGCGCATCTGCGCGAAGTCGCCGACCGCTTGTTCAGCGACGAAGGCACCATCAAACGCTACGAAACCCGCATGGTCTTCGACGTGGTCAAGTACGGCCTGCAACTGCCGACGCGACCGCCCACGCGCAAACGGCGCTGACGCGGTTGTAAGCTTTCTCGAAGCAGACGTCCGCCTGAGCACCCCGCTACCGTCTTTCCAGCGAAGACAGCGGCGCGGTTTGATTGGGAATCAGCGTCCTCGAAAGACAACCAAGGTTCCGTACCGAGCGAAAGCGCGAGGTGCGGACCGGCGCTCCGATGCCGCGCCTGCGTCCTCGCCCGAACGCCACCGCGCCCTACCTTGAGTATGATGGTGCAGTCAGACTTGCGCGATCGCCAGCGCCGCTCGCGGACGGCGACATGATGCCCCGTCCATGCGCTTGATCGTCCACAAGCTCGACCGCCTACCGGCTTGATCCACGTCGCCTATCGGAGCATCGCCATGGAATGGTTCCGCGGTTTCAAGAAAGATATGAGTGAATGGGCTTCCGACAACAGGTGGTATCGCTCGGAAACCCAGAAGACGCTCGATGGCATGATCGACAACTACGGACGATCGGGCGGTCGAGAGCATGAGGACACCGCGAAGTCGATGCGCATGGCCATGCAACTGTCTCCCGACCTGCGCGCGAGATTGCTGGAGGCGGTCGAGAGCGGCCATCTCGTCGCCATCGACGATCGCCGGGTGGAAGGCGGCGCCGCCGGCTACAAAGTCGCGAACAAAACGATCAGCATCCTTCCGGTGTTCAACCATGGCGATGAGGCATGCATCGAGCTGATGTTCCAACTCGGGCACGAGGTCGAACATGCGCGTTCGCGGGCGTCGCTCAACTATACGGAGCGCGCGTTGATTCCATCGGTCACTGATCTCGCAGGCGAAGGTCAGCCGGGCGGCACGCGCGATTACACTCCCATCGTGCAGGCGTTCATCGAGAACACGCGTCTGGAGGAAGGGCGCGCCCATCTCGGCGGATTCAATGCGGTCGCGTCCTTTCTGCTCAAATACGGTAGCGGCGATCGCCTGCTGGAGCATGCATACGAGCACCTTCCGGAGCGGATGACGGACTTCATCGACCGCACCGGCGAACACGGGCGATATTCGTACGCGCTCAAACCGGAGCTCGTCGCCGACAAAGACGGCCTCCTCAACCTCACCGACCGCCATAATTGGAAAGCGATGGCCGCGCAGTACGCCGACCGCGCGCATGTCACCGACGACGGCTTGAATTACGCGCAGGAATGCATCAAAGACGCTTGGCGTTTGATCGATTCAACCGAGAATTATCACGCGCTCAATGAGAAGAGCGACGTGGCGCGCGCCTACACCATCGACTACGCATCCTTAGGCGTGGACGTCTCGAAACTACCGTTCGCCGCGGAGAACACCACGCAAGTTCGCTATGGGACAGAGCCGCTGCCGGCGCACTTCCTGGAAGGCTTGTCGGGACCGATCTTCTCCGAGGCACCGGAACCGATCTCGAGCCTGCCGCTCGGCACGCACCCGCTTTTCGACGAGGCATTGAGCGCTGTCGAAGCGCTGAATGAGGGGACATCGCTCGGCGATGCGCAAGCCAGGCGCAACATCGCCGCGGCGCTGGCGCTGAGTGCGGGCAGCCAAGGCATGGCGCATATCGGCAGCGTCGAGTTCAACGACGCGCAGACGCATCTGATCGCGATGGTGTTCGAGAAGCAGAACTCCGCGCCGGAGTGGGCGGACCGCGCGGTGGTCGAGAAGTCGGTCGCCGAAGCCACGCCCGAACGACATAGCCTGAACGCCCTGGCCGAATCGCTGAAGCCGCAAACGCTCCAGGAATCGAAGGCGCCGCCGACGCAAACCCTGTGATGGCCGTCAACGGGTAGCGCATCGTGTAAGTCGCTTCCCGCGCTTCGGCCCGAATCGAATTGCGCACCCCTCTATCCGCGCTCGATCGCCGCCTCGCGCTCCAACAATCTTCGCTTCATCGGCAAGCCCCAGCGATAACCGCCGAGCGAGCCGTCGCCGCGAATCACGCGATGGCATGGCACCACGATCGCGACGCGGTTGTGCGCGCAGGCGCTGGCCACGGCGCGCGCCGCCTTCGGCGCGCCCAGATCGGCAGCGAGTTCGGCATAGCTGCGGGTCTCGCCCGGTGGGATCTTCATCAGCGCATCCCACACGCGCTTCTGGAACGCGGTGCCGATCAGATCGACCGGAATGGTCGAAACCGCTTCGCTCGCGGCGCTCGCGCGCGGACGCGCATGCCCACCCGCGAGCGCTTCCGCCACCGCACGCACGCGCGGCGCGAGAAAATCGTCGCGGCCCGCATCCACGCGCGACAAAGCCGCTTGCGGGAATTCGTGCTGCAGCTTGCGCGCCAGCGCCTGTTCGTCCTCGCCCAGTTCGATCGCGCACACGCCGCGCGCGGTCGCCGCCACCAGCGCGGGGCCGAGCGCGGTGGCGACGATGCTCCAATGGATGTCCTCGCCTGCGCCGCCGGAACGATAACGCGCCGGGGTCATGCCGAGTTTCGCCGCGCCGGCTTCGTACACGCGCGAAGGCGAGCCGTAGCCGGCGTCGTACAGGGCGGCGCTGACATCGCGGCCTTCGCGCAACGCGATTTTGAGCGTGCCGAGTTTGCGCTGGGCTAGATATTCGGCCGGGGTGAGTCCGAAGCGCGCGCGGAAACGGCGCTGCAAGACCGTCGGCGCCAAACCGACGGTCTCGGCCAAGGCGGTCAAGGTCGGCTCGCCGGCATCCAGCAGGCGGCGCGCCTGTTCCAGCGCGTCGGTCGTGGACGATACGGCGTTGGCGCGTTCGCGCTTCGTGGCGGCGAGTCGGGCGTTCGAGTTCATGGCCGCAGGCTACGCGCCCGCATCGGCACGCGCTATCCGTTTTCGACACGCCGCGAGCGATTCCGTCGCCCAAACGCGACGGCCCGCGCCGAAGCGCGGGCCGTGCGGTCGTTCGCTGCGCGTCGGACGTGCCGTCCGCGGCATCGCGCGTCAGCGCTTCATCACTCGGTCCAGCGGCCTTTGCCGTTGGATTCCGGCAACACCTGCGCCGACAACTGGCGGTCGTCGTTCAGCACGCGCATCGCGTCGGTCAAGATCGCCGCGGATTCGCGCAGCAGCGGGTCGGGACGCTTCTCGGCGGCCTTCTCGCGCTGCGCGTCCTTGACGATGTCGCGCTCGTTCGAGGTCAAGCCGTCGTCGTCGGAATCGTCGGCCAGGGGGTCGAGATCCAAGCCCATCGTCTTGCGCGCTTCCTGCCGCGCCTTGCGCTTGGCGGCATCGCGATCGCGTTCGGCGCGGCGCTCGGCCTCGTTGAGCGAAATCCACTTCTTCGCGGTTTCGGTGCGGAACTGCGCGACGTCTTCGGCCCACCACTGGAATTCCTTGTCGCCGGCCACGCGCGCCTCGTGCGAACCGCGCAGACGCGGCAACAGGGTCGCGAAATTGCCGTACTTGGTGTGCTTGACCTGCTCGATCTTGGTCCACGGCAAGGCGTTGTCGTAGGTGCTTTCGCCGAATTCGCTGGCGTCCACGCTGATCGGGAAGGCGATATCGGGCACCACGCCCTTGTTCTGGGTGCTGCTGCCGCCGGGCAGGAAGAACTGCGCGATGGTCAGCTTCACTTGGCCGAAGCGCTGGTCGGTATTCATCGGCCAGCGGTCGAGATCGACCAGATTCTGCACAGTGCCTTTGCCGAAGCTGGTTTCGCCGATGATCAGGCCGCGACCGTAGTCTTGAATGGCGCCCGCGAAAATTTCCGACGCCGACGCCGAGCCGCGATTGATCAACACCGCCAACGGGCCGTCCCAGGTGACGCCGGCATCGCTGTCGCCGTCCACGCTGATGCGGCCGCCGGATTCGCGCACCTGCACCACCGGGCCCTTGTCGATGAACAAGCCGGTCAATTCGACCGCTTCGCTCAGCGAACCGCCGCCGTTGTTGCGCAAGTCGATGACGACGCCGTCGACCTTTTGCTCGCGGAAGCCGCGCAGCAGACGCTCGGTGTCGCGAGTCGCGGAGGCATAGTTGTCGCTGTTGCGGCGCTTGCCTTCGAAATCCTGATAGAACGCCGGCAATTTCACCACGCCGATGCGCACGGCGGGGCGATCGCCCTGCGCGGGCAGCGTCAACACTTCGCCTTTCGCGGCTTGCTCTTCCAAACGAATCTTCGCGCGGTTGAGCAGGATGCGGTTCGGCTTGCTGTCGAGAACGGCTTCGGCCGGCACGATGTCCAGGCGCACCTGCGTGCCTTTGGGGCCTTTGATCTTCGCGACCACGTCGTCGATGCGCCAACCGATCACGTCTTCCATCGGCCCGCTCGCGCCTTGACCGACGGCGACGATGCGATCGCCCTGCTTGAGCTTGCCGCTGGCGATCGCCGGGCCGCCCGCGATCAATTCGCGGATCACGGTGACATCGTCCTGCTTCTGCAATTGCGCGCCGATGCCTTCCAGCGACAGCGACATGCTTTGGTTGAAGCGCTCGGCCGCGCGCGGATCGAAATAATCGGTGTGCGGGTCGATCGACGTCGCGTAGGCGTTGAGGAAAGTCTGGAAGGCATCGTTGCCGTTGAGTTCGGCGATGCTCTTGGCCATGTTCGCGTAACGCTTGTCGAGGGTCTTGCGGATCTCCTCCGGCGCTTTGCCGGCGAGCTTCAGCCGCAGCCAATCGTTA
>JAGNNB010000136.1 GCA_017990865.1 Lysobacteraceae bacterium | reverse complement strand
GGGTGCGATGGTGGACGAATGATGCGCGGAGAATACGCAGCGCATTGAATGGATTTCCCTTCTCCCCGCAATGCGGGGAGAAGGTGGCGCGAAGCGCCGGATGAGGGGCGAGATCGGATGCGAGACTCGTCAAGTCGCAGTACGTCGCGAAAAGCGCCCCTCACCCGGCCTGCGGCCACCCTCTCCCCGTGCATGGCACGGGGAGAGGGAAGTGCTTTTCAGCGCGGCGCGCGTCGTCGCAACGCAGGCGCTAGCTACGGCAAATCACACCCTCGAAAAAACAGCACCTTCGATCTTGCCGAATGCGGCGCTGTGAGCGGGAGCGCCTTCGGTATCAAGGGTGTCCCTACGCCCCCACAAGGGCTTCTCTTCTCCCCGCAACGCGGGGAGAAGGTGGCGCGTAGCGCTGGATGAGGGGCAAGACCGGATGCGGAACTCATCGAGTCGCGGTGCGTCGCGAACAGCGCCCCTCACCCGGCCTTCGGCCACCCTCTCCCCGTACATGGCACGGGGAGAGGGAACAGCTTCGGCTTCACCATAAATCTGCGGCTAGAGGAAACAGCTTCGGTCTCACCGAATGGCCGCGTGTAGAGGGAGCGTTTTGTTCTTTTGCGGCGCTGCAAGGAAGGGAGGCATCTTCGAACGTGGCGTTCGCGGTACAGCGTGAAATAATGTCTTCGATCTCATTTCAAGGTTGCGATAAGCGGAGCAAGACCGTGATCGATCACAACCGCGTCCAGCCAAAACCCTCGCCGCTGCGGTGGTAAATCGCCACCGCCCTGCCGTAGAACGCGTCGAGCGGCACCAAACCGAAATAACGACCGTCGGCGCTGTTGCCGCGATGATCGCCAAGCACCAATCCCATGCCCGCCGGAATCGTCGTCGGTACGAGGTCCGGGCCGCCGCCGTCGTCGAGGTTCAGGCGAACGATGCGTGTGCCGAAGCGTTCGCTGTCTTCGGCAGGACCGCCGGCGCGACCGTCGATTCCGTCGTCTGCGCGCCTTTCGCTACGCTCGTCCTCACCATCGATGCGCAGCGGCACGCCGTCGACGGTCAAACGGCCATCCGTCAACGCGACGGTCTGTCCGCCCACGGCCACGAGACGCTTGATCAAACGCGTGCCGTCGGTCGGCGAATCGAACACCACGACATCGCCGGGCTGCGGTGCATCGCCATCGCGCAGTTCGATCTCGGTGAACGGCACGCGCACGCCGTAGGCGCGCATATCCACGGCGACGCGATCGCCGGGCATCAGGGTCGGTTCCATCGAGCCGGTGGGCACTTTGTAGTGATTGGCGAGCGTGTCGCGCGCGGCCAGAAGCAACAGCAGCATCGCGACGAGAGGCAGGTATTCGGTGAGCCAGCCGCGGGTGCGGCGCGTTTGCGGTTCGGCAGCGGTCATCTCGGCGGTCTCCATTCGATCGGTCTTCGAGCAGACCCGAACGGCGCGGCCGAGTTCCGATGACTTTCGGCAGGGTCGGCAACCCGTTTGTATCGTCATTGCATCGTCGATGGCGAAATTGACGATAGAAATCCGGTCCGGAAAAACAGGTTCCTCGCTACGCTCGGAATTACATGAGGAATGTCGCTCTGGGCAGTTGTCGCTCTCGGAAATTGCGGTCTCAGGGTTCGATCTTCACCGCGCCCGCATGCTTCCGCACCTCGTCCCATGGCAGCACCGACCACGGCGGGTCGTCGCACACGCGGCCGACGCGCGCGAAACTCGCGCCGAGGTACACGCCTTCCGGGCGCAGATGCCAACTGGCGTAGTTCCACAGATCGGGCGAATCGTACATGCAGCCGGGGTCGTCTTCGTCGCCTGCGCGCGCGTTCGCGTCGTCCGAGGACATCGCGGGCACGACCTCATCGGGATAGAGCACACTCATGCGTTCCACCACCCACGGCGCGAACACTTCGTTGCGATAGGTCATCCACGCATCATTGTCGCGCTCGCGATCGGGCGGCGCGCCTTCGCCCAGCCACAGCACGTCTTCGAGCGCGAGTTCGCGCCCGGTGCGCGGGTCGTAATTGAACGGGTTGTCGCCGAAGTCCGGGTGCGCGCCGCCGCAGAAATAATCCGCATGCAGACTCACGCTCAACGCGTCGCGGCCGATGTAGCGCAAAGACGTGGCGACCCTGTAGTCGGACATCTCCGCGCCGCGACAATCGAGCGAGGCGGCGACTTCGCGCCAATGTCGGCGCGCGAGCGCGCGATTCGCGTCCGCGAGTTGCGCGTCGGGATACCCGGACAGCAAGCGGAACAAGGCGATATCGCTTTCCGGCTCGCGCCACCATTGCAGCCGAAACGCGCCGACCGCCTCTTCTTTCCCCGCTTCCAGTTTCACGTCGACGAAACGCAGAAAGCCGTAGGGATCGTCTTGCCGCATCGCGTTCAAGCCGGGATCGTCGCTCGACGGCAGTTGCGCGGGATCGACGCGATGCAGCGCGATCGGCAGCGTTCGTTCGCCCTGCTTCCATTCGCCGCGCAGCCGCCCGTCTTCGCTCGGCGGCGAGAGCGTCCACACCGAATCCGGCGCACCCCAACTCGGTCGCCGTTCCTCCAGCGTCAGCGAACCGTCGTCGCCGCGCGCGGCGTTCAAGTCGATGCCGCGACGATGTTTGCGATAGAAATACTGATCGTCGAACGCGCCGCCGCTCGGGTCGAGGCGCACCACGACCGGCAGCTTACCGATGGTACCTTCCCAGGTTTGGGAATTTTCGGAGGCGTGCACGCATAGCGATGCGAGGCAAAAAACGGCGATCGCGAGCCAGCGTCTCGACGCCGCTTTCCAAGGTCGCGCCATTGGGTCGTTTCGCATCGCGATGCTCCGTCGTAGATGCGTCTTCGGTAAGCGCCGAACACGCGGATCGGTCATTCCCGGTTTGCCGCCGCCCGCTTCGCCGCGGCCTCTTTCGACGCAGCTTCTCTCGACGCAATCTGCTCCGCCAAGGTCAATGCGACGTTGTTGCGCAAATACGCCGGTTCCACACGCTCGGGCGCGACCGCCTCGCCGCGCGCGAAGGCGCGCACCGCAAGCCTCGCCACGTCTGCCGCCTGCGGCAAAGCCTCGGCATCGACCGCGTGCAGATGCGCTGCGAAACGCTCGCCCAGCGCACCGCCGAGCGCGGCGAAACCGGTGCCGACGCCGTACCACTGCGCATGCGATGCGGGCAACGCAACCGTGTCGGGCACCGCCAGCGTTTCCTCGCTCAGCGCATGCGCATCGGCGAGGTCGCCAGAAGATCCGGTATCGAAACGCTCGATCTCGAAACAGGCGACATACAGCTCGCTCATGCGCGCATCGATCGCGGCCAACACCGGAATGCGTGCATCGCGCGACGATGCAGGCACCAGCGCGACCGCACGCATCGCCAGCGCCGCCAGCGTGGAGATCGGCACGACCGGCCGATCCAACGCCAGCGCAATGCCCTGCGCGATCGAAATGCCCAAGCGCACGCCGGTGAACGCGCCCGGGCCACGACCGACCGCGATCGCGTCGATTTGCGACTTCGCCAACCCCGCTTCGGCCAACAACGCCTCCGCCCACGGCAGCGCGAGTTCGGCGTGACGGCGCGGCGCGATCTCGTGGCGCGCGCGCGTTTCGTCCCCGACCCGCAATGCGACGGAGCAAGCTTCGGTGGACAGTTCGAAGGCGAGCAGATTCATGCGCGCAGTGTAGCGTCGGCGGCGGCCGGAGCGGCGCGATCGAAAAATGCGCGAACGGCGTCCACGTCGCGTGTCCGCGCGAACGGCGGCAGCGAATCGAGAAACACGCGGCCGTAGGATTTGCCGATCAGGCGCGGGTCGCACAGCACCAACACGCCGCGGTCGGTTTCGGTGCGGATCAAACGTCCCACGCCTTGTTTCAGCGCGATCACCGCCTGCGGCAATTGCTCGTCGCGGAACGGGTTGCCGCCCTCGCGGCGGATCGCATCGAGCCGCGCCTCGAACACCGGGTCGTCGGGCGCGGCGAACGGCAGTTTGTCGATCACCACCACGCTCAACGCGTCGCCGGCCACGTCGACGCCCTCGCGGAAACTGGCGGCGCCCAGCAACACGCCGTTGCCGGAATCGCGGAAGCGCTGCAGCAGCACCGAGCGCGGCGCATCGCCCTGCACGAACAACGGCCACGGCACGCCGTCCGCGCGCAGCGCCTCCGCGGCTTCGCGCAGCGCGCGATGCGAGGCGAACAGCAAAAACGCGCGGCCGCCCGACGCTTCCAACACCGGGCGCACCGCATCGATCACCGCGCGGGTGTAGTCGCGCGACTGCGGCTCCGGCAAACGCGGCGGCAAATAGCACAGCGCCTGATGCGGCCAATCGAAGGGACTGGGCGCGATCAATGTGCGCGGCGACTCCAATCCCAGGCGCGTGGCGAGGTGATCGAAACGCCCATCCACCGCGAGCGTCGCGGACGTGAAGATCCACGCCGCGCGCGACTGTTCGCGATGCGCGCGCAGCGGCCCGGACACATCCAGCGGCGTGCGTTGGAACCGAAACCCGCGCGGCGACAATTCGTACCAGCGCACGTCGTACGCCATGACGTTCTCCCCTCTCCCGCCGGAAGAGGAGTCGGGCGAGAACGCCGGATGGTCGTCGCTGTATTCGTCGCTTTGACCGTCAACGGCATCCGTCATCGACGCTGAGCCTGTGTCTTCGGCATCTTCCGCATGCGTCGTCGCGAACCTTTTGGCGAATTCCGGCGGCGCCCAGCGCAACAACCGCGCGCGTTGATCCAGCGCGCGGGCATGACAACTGTCGAAGCCCGGCGAGGCTTCGCGCAGCGGCGCCAGCGCGTCGATGAAATCGCAGAGCGCGTCGTCGAGCGCGACAAGCGCCTCGTACACGCCGGGTTCCTGCAGCGCACGCCAGCGCGTTCCGCGCGCGGGTAGTCCTTCCATCGCCGCGCGTATGCCCTTGGTCGCATCTTCCAGCGCGCGCGCCGGGAGTTGAATCGTCGCCAGCGCGCCGGTCACGGTTTTGCATTCGCTCACCGCATCGCGCGCCGCTTCGACCAACGGCCGCGCGCTCAGGCCTTCGCCGAAAAACTGCGCCGCCAACTCGGGCAATTGATGCGCTTCGTCGATCACGAACACCTGCGCGCCCGGCAGGATTTCGCCGAAACCTTCCTGCTTCAGCGCCAGATCCGCGAGCAGCAGATGGTGATTGACCACCACCACATCGGCCGCCTGCGCGCGTTGCCGCGCCTGCACGACGAAACACTCGTCCCAGAACGGGCATTCGCTGCCGAGGCAGTTGTCGACGGTGGACGTCACCAGCGGCAACAGCGGCGAATCTTCCGGCAGCGCGTCCAATTCGGCCAAGTCGCCCAGGCGCGTGCGCCCGCTCCACGCGACGATGCGCTGGAAATGGTTGATCTGTTCTTTGGTCGCGAACAAGCCTTTCGACAGCGAGGGCTCGCCTTTGCTGTTCTCCAGCCGGTATTTGCACAAGTAATTCGCGCGCCCTTTGAGCAAGGCGGTTTTACGGCCGATGCCGAGCGCATCGCGCACGCGCGGCAAGTCGCGGTGATACAACTGATCCTGCAGCGCGCGCGTGCCGGTGGAGACGATGGTCTTGGCGCCCGACAACAGCGCCGGCACCAGATACGCGAAGGTTTTGCCGGTGCCGGTGCCGGCTTCGGCCAGCAAGGCTTCGCGCGCTTCGATGCTGTCTGCGATCGTGGCCGACAACGTCTGCTGCGACGGCCGCGCGGTGAAGCCCGGCATCGCCGCCGCCAACGGTCCGTCGCCGGTCAGCGCTTCGATGCTGCGCTGCGCCAGTTCGCTGCGCGCGGCGACGCCGAAGGCATTGCCGACCGGCTCCGCATCGTCGCCGCGGCCGCTTTCCTCGTCGAATCCGTGCATCGGCGTCAGTAGCGCGGCGGGCCGGTGAGCGTGCAAGTCTCAATTTGCCGCTGCGCGTCGCGCATCCGCGCCTCCGCGCTGCGCGCTTCGCCTTCGAATCGCGCGCGGTCCTCGTCGCGCTTCGATGCAGCGGCTTGTCCGCGACGTTGCTGCGCGCGTTCGCGCAATGCGACGACGAGCGTCGCCGCGTGCCGGCGGCACAGCGGGCCGACTTGCGCGCCGGTCTCGAGCGCGCGGCGCGCCAAACGCTCGGCGCGATCGATGTCCTGCAGCAACACCGCGGTTTCGGCGCGCTCCTGCAGCAAAGCCGGATCGTCCGGCGATAGCGTCAAGGCTTTCTCCAGCGCGGCGGCGGCCTCGGCGTAGCGTTTCGCGCGCTCCAAATCGATGGCCTGCTGGCGCAAATCTTCCACCATCGGATCGCGCAGCGGTTGCACTTCCAGTTCGCCCGGCGTGGCTTTGTTGCCTTCGAACGTCTGCGCGGCGCGAATTTCCGCGACCATCGTCTCCGGCACCGCGCCGCTCCATACCGCAGGCGGCGGTGCGCTGACGCAGCCGCTCAACGCGAGGATCGCCGCGCCCGCAACGACCGCGACACGCGCGATACGCACGCTACGCACGTTCGCCCTCATGCCATGCCCCCGTTGCGCCGCCGCTCTTCGTCGCGGCGCCGTTCCTCTTCCTCGCGACGGCGACGTTCTTCCTCTTCGCGCTGCCGACGCGCCTGTTCTTCCTGTTCGCGGCGCTGTCGGTTAGCCGCATCGTCGCGCGCGCGCTGGTCGCGGTACTGCGCTTCCTGCACGCGCGCGATGCGCTCGTTCTGCTCGTCCGCACGCCGCCGGAACGCCGCGCCCGCTTCTGCGTCTTGCTGTTGGCGATCCTGTTCGTCGCGCAGACGGCGCTGTTCCAGCTCGCGTCGCAATTCTTCGCGCTGCTGCTGTTCGCGTTGGCTGCGTTCGCGTTCCTGACGCTCGGCGGGGTTGTCGTCGCCGCCGAACAAACGGCCGAAGAACCCGGCGATACCGCCTTCCTCGTCGGTGGCTTCGCCGTCCAGGGCGTCGGTTTCGGCGAGCGGGCACGGCTCGTAAGCCGGGCCGAAACCGGCCACGAACGCGAACCGCCGCGATCCGGGGCAACCGGCGTCGGTGCTGGCGTTGCGCTCGTTCACCCACTGCGCTTCGATGCCTTTGCCGCCCACGCGCAGCGGTGCGCTGGGCATCCGCGAGAACAGGCCGGACCACACTCGCATCGCGCCGGTGGCGCCGTACAGGCCGGTGGTTTTGTTTTGATCGTTGCCGACCCAGATCACCGCGAGATGATCGCCGGTCCAACCCGCGAACCAACTGTCGCGGCCGTCGTTGCTGGTGCCGGTCTTGCCCGCGGGTTGCAGGCGGCCAAGGCCGTCGGCCATCAGTTGTCGTCCGGTGCCCGAGGCGACCGCTTGCTGCAGCGCCAACGTGACCAAACGCGCGGCGATGGCGTCGCCTTCCTGCGCGGGTTTGGGCGCGGTGTCGTAGCGGCTGAGCGCTTTGCCGTTGGCGTCGAGCACGCCGCGCACCGCGTGCAGCGGTTGAATTTGGCCGCCCGAGGCCAGGAATTGATACAACTGCGCCATCGCGTACGGGCTTTGATCCACCGCGCCCAGAATCATCGACGGATTTTTGCCGGTGTCGAATCCGGCCAAGGTGCGCACCAACTCGGCCACGCGCTGCGGGCCGACGTTCAAGCCGATCCGCACCGTGGATTGGTTGTACGAATGCGCCAACGCGTCGATCACGCGCACGGTGCCGTGGCTGCGACCGTCGGAATCGGTCGGGCTCCAACGCTTGCCGTTGTCCA
>JAGNNB010000135.1 GCA_017990865.1 Lysobacteraceae bacterium | reverse complement strand
CAAGTATTCAGGGCGGAGGTGGTTGGTCGCGGAAATTGCTGAGATATCTAGAGACTCCAGGTGGCGCAATTCAGCCAAAGGACTTAAATCGCTTATTTTTTGGCAGTGGCTCAAGTCAATAGTTTTCAGTGAAATGAGTCTGCCAATAGGCGAAATATTAGAGAGGTTCTCACATCGGTGCAGAGATAAATATTGCAGACCTGCGAGATTCTCGATTGGCATGAGGCCTGTAAGCAGTTTGCACCCAAATAGATTCAACGATTGCAGGGCTACAAGCTTTGAGATAGGCGTGAGATCAGTTAGCTTTTCGCAGTAAGCTAGGTCAAGCGATTGCAAGTTCCGTAGTGTTTCGATGGGTGCAAGGTCGATTGGGTGTTCATAATAGGATAGATCAAGTGATTCAAGGTTCTGAAGTTTTTCGATGGGCGCAAGGTCGGTGAGTTCTGCGCGCATCAATAGCTTCAAAGATTTTAGGGATATGAGTCGTGTGATGGGTGAGAGGTCTACAAGATTTCGGCAGGCCATAATCTCAAGTGATTGCAAAGCCGAGAGCTGTGCGATGGGCATTAGATCGGTAAGATTCTGATTTCCAGACAGCTTGAGATATTCCAGTGACATAAGCTGTGCGATAGGCGCGAGATCGGTTAGTCGACCGCACCAGGAAAGGTCGAGATATTGTAGGTCTCTTAGCTGTTCAATAGAAGAAATATCGGTTAGTTGATGTAAGAAGTGCAAGTCAAGTGCTTGCAGAGTCGTGAGCTGTGCGATGGGCGTGAAATCGGTAAGTTCTTCGCACCGGGAGAGATCAAGCGACAGCAGAACGGGAAGTTGCGCGATCGGCGCGATATCTGTCAGCTTATCGCACCATGATAAATTGAGATCTTGCAGCGTTTTGATTTTTGAGATGGGCGCGAGATCGGTGATCTGTGTGCATCCGGACAGGTTGAGCGACCGCAGCGCTTTGAGTACTGCAAGAGGAGTTAGATCGTCAATGCATGTGCTCTCGCGCGAACCGCCGTAGACCCACTGCTTCTCGTCCTGCCTATACTCGTAATTCCCGATCCCAAGCTCGGTCAATTGTGCGCTCAGTCGCTCAATCTCCGGCGGAACTACCTCGATCGGCAAGTCCCCCAAATCCAACCAGTGCTGGCCGCTGTCCGCCGCCGCTTCGATTCTGCGTATGGCTTCCGCGTACGCTTGCTCCGGCGTCATGCCCTTCGGGTCGATCCGTGTCTGTTCGTCCTGCATTCGCGTCCCCTCGCGCTGTCGCTGCGGGGCGTCGTGCTCCGCACACTACTGAGTGTATCGGTGGCGAATCCGATTGGGGAGATTGCGCGCAGGCTTTATCGCGCCTGCCGGCGCTCCCACAACAGCTTGATTCTTTCCGCAAGCGCTCGATTCTCTTTCCTCGCTCCCGCAGTTGCTGGGTACTCTTCCCTCTCCCCGCATGTGGGGAGAGGGTGAGGGGCGGGCGAAGCGGTGCCGTTGCCGTTCGCGCGTGCGCTCCAGCGCGATGCGTTTGAGGGTGTAAGTCGAGCGATTGAGTAGTGCGAATAGACGTGGGTTTCGCGCCGACTGCGCCCCTCACCCCGCCCTCTCCCCGCGCGCGGGGAGAGGGAGAAGAGCGGTGAGTGGGTTTGCGGCCCTCGCATTTGCGCTGCCGGAATCGGGAACACGAGCGCGCGCGTCCCATCGTGACGAATGCGCAGATATTTCGTTGTCTTTCGGGGGGAATTCGCAGATGTTTCGTCGTCGTTCGACGGACTCACTCATCAAACCGCAAATGCCGCACCGACTTCCCATGCCGGCGGATCAGCCGTAGCGCTTCGATGCCGATCTGGATGTGGCGTTCGACGTATTCGGCGCTGACTTTCGCGTCGCTGGCTTCGGTCTTCACGCCTTCGGGGATCATCGGTTGGTCGCTGACCAGCAGCAGGGCGCCGGCGGGGATGCGGTTGGCGAAGCCGGCGGCGAAGACGGTGGCGGTTTCCATGTCGATGGCCATGCAGCGCATGGCGCGCAGTTTGTCCTTGAAGGCGTCGTCGTGTTCCCAGACGCGGCGGTTGGTGGTGTAGACGGTGCCGGTCCAGTAGTCGTGGTCGAGGTCGCGGATCATGGTGGAGACCGCGCGTTGCAAGGCGAACGCGGGTAGCGCGGGGACTTCCGGCGGCAGGTAGTCGTTGCTGGTGCCGTCGCCGCGGATGGCGGCGATGGGCAGGATCAAATCGCCCAGCAGATTCTTCTTCTTCAAGCCACCGCATTTGCCGAGGAACAGCACGGCCTGCGGCATGATGGCCGAGAGCAGATCCATCATGGTCGCGGCGTTGGGGCTGCCCATGCCGAAGTTGATCATGGTGATGCCGTCGGTGGTGGCGCTGGGCATCGGGCGGTCCAGGCCGACGATGGGCGCGCCGGTCATGCGCGAGAAATGGTCGAGATAGCCGCCAAAATTGGTCAGCAGGATGTGCTGGCCGAAGGCGTCCAGGGGCAGGCCGGTGTAGCGGGGCAGCCAGTTTTCGACGATCTGTTCTTTGTTTTTCATCCGGGTCTCCTGCGATTTGCGGAATTGTGTCATGCACCCTGCCGAAGGTCATGCTTGGCAGGTCCGAAGCCGCGGGCTACGGTGCGTGGGTCGCTGTGTGCGCTCCACGCACGGCCCGAACGGGGATTCCTCAATGTTCCGAACGATTAGCGCCGCGCTCGCGGCGACGCTGTTGCCCGCCGTCTTGATCGCGGCCGCGCCGCCCACCGTCGCCGCCGACAGCAAGCCCGCGGCCAAGGCGGCCTCGCGCTTCGTCTTCGACCCCTACCCCAGCACGTACCGGCCGATCGCCTCGCCGCCGGTGCTGATCCAGGGCGCCACCGTGCTGACCGGGACCGGGACGCGCATCGACGGCGCGGACGTGCTGATGCAGGACGGCAAGATCGTGGCCGTCGGCGCGGGCTTGCAGGCGCCGGTCGATGCTGTGCGCGTGGATGGCCGCGGCAAATGGGTGACGCCGGGTATCGTCGATGTGCATTCGCACCTCGGCGTGTATCCCAGCCCCGGCATGACCGCGCATCAGGACGGCAACGAAGCCACGTCGCCGACCACGCCGAATGTGTGGGCCGAACATTCGATCTGGCCGCAGGACCCGGGTTTCGCGACCGCGTTGGCGGGCGGCGTGACTTCGATGCAGATTCTGCCGGGTTCGGCGAATCTGATCGGCGGCCGCGGCGTGACGCTGAAGAACGTGCCGGCCACCACCTATCAAGCGATGAAATTCCCCGGCGCGCCCTGGGGCTTGAAGATGGCCTGCGGCGAAAATCCGAAACGCGTCTACGGCCAACGCGGCGGCCCGTCCACGCGCATGGCGAACGTGGCCGGGTATCGCGCGGCGTTCATCGACGCCAGCGAATATCTGAAGAAGAACAAACCCAAACCCGCCGCCGCGCCGAAGCGTCGCTGGTGGCAAAGCGCATCCGATGCCAAGGACAGCAATAACGACAGCGGCGGCAAGCGCGACTTGAAGATGGACACGCTGGCCGGCGCGATCAACGGCGACATCCTGGTGCACATCCACTGCTATCGCGCCGACGAAATCGCGATCATGTTGGACTTGGCGAAAGAATTCGGTTTCAAGATTTCCGCGTTCCATCACGGCGTGGAAGCCTACAAACTGGCCGACCGTCTGGGGCAGGAAAAAGTCTGCGGCGCGCTGTGGGCCGATTGGTGGGGCTTCAAGATGGAAGCGCTGGACGGCATCCAGGAAAACCTGCTGTTGGTGGATCGCGCGCCGGGCGGTTGCGCGATCGTGCATTCGGATTCGTCCGAAGGCATTCAACGTTTGAATCAAGAAGCGGCGAAAGCGATGGCGCAGGGCACGCGCATCGGCATGACGGTGCCGCCGGAGCGCGCGGTGCAGTGGATCACCGCGAACGCCGCGAAAGCCCTGGGTATTCTCGACAAGACCGGCACCTTGGAGCCGGGCAAGATGGCCGACGTGGTGGTGTGGAACGGCAACCCGTTCAGCGTGTACGCCAAGGCCGAGCAGGTCTACATCGACGGCGCGCGGGTTTACGACCGTCACGACCGCTCGCGACAGCCGGTCTCCGATTTCATGCTGGGGCAAAGCGCCGCACCGCAAGGTCTCGAAGGAGGTGTGCGATGAGCGCGCGAACATTCATTACGGCGATCGATACGACGATGATGTCTGTCATCCCGAGCGCGAAGCGCGAGGGACCTGCTGTTATGGGCGATGACGATCAAAAACGGGCTCCTCGCTGCGCTCGGAATGACAGCGCAAGCGCGCGTCGTCGCCTTCGCGCGATCGAAACGATGGCGTTGACGATCGCGTTGTCGCTCGGCGTCGGCGCTTCCGCGTTCGCGCAAAACGTTTTGATCCGCAACGCCACCGTGCACACCGCGGGCGCGCAGGGCACCTTGCAGAACACCGATGTGTTGGTGCGCAACGGCACGATCGCCGCGATCGGCAAGAATTTGTCCGCGAACGGTGTCGAGACCGTCGATGCCGAAGGCAAACCGCTGACGCCGGCCTTGTTCGGCGGCATCAATTCGATCGGTTTGCAGGAAATTTCGCTCGGCGACGACACCCGCGATCAATCGCTCGCGCTCGGCGGCGATAAGCAAATGGTGGTGCGTCGCGAATTCGACGTGACGCTGGCGTATAACCCGATGTCGATGTTGATCCCGGTCGCGCGCGTGGAGGGCGTCGGTTTCAGCATGCTCGGCGCCGGCAGCGTCAACGGCGGGTCCATCGTCGGCGGCCAGGGTGGCATCGTGCGTTTGGACGGCAGCCCCGACCCCATCGGACCGCGCGCGCTATTCCTGGAACTGGGCAGCGACGGCGCCGATCTCACCGGCAAATCGCGCGCGGCGCAGTGGATGTTGCTGGACCAGTTGATCGACGAAGTGCGCGGGCGCATCGGCGCGGATTCGGGCATGGCCTTGCTTACGCCGGCCGGTCGACAGACCTTGACGCGCTATCTCGACGGCGGCGGTCGCGTGGTCGCGCGGATCCATCGCGCCGCCGACATCCGCCAATTGCTGCGTTGGTCGCAACGTCACAACGTGCGCATCGCGATCCTCGGCGGTGCCGAAGCGTGGATGCTCGGCCCGCAATTGGCCGCGGCGAAGGTGCCGGTGTTCGTCGATCCCTTGGCGAATCTGCCCGGCAATTTCGATCAGATCGGCGCCACGCTCGAGAACGCCGCGCGTCTGCGCGCCGCTGGCGTGCAAGTCGGTTTCAGTCAATTCGACGACGCCTCGCACTACGCGCGCAAACTGCGCTATGCCGCGGGCAACGCGGTCGCGAACGGCCTGCCGTGGGAAGACGGGCTCGCCGGTTTGACGCGAGTCCCGGCGGAAACCTTCGGCGTGGGCGACAGGATCGGCACGATCGCGGTCGGCAAGCGCGCCGATTTGGTGCTGTGGAACGGCGATCCGCTGGAAGTCAGCACGGTGGCGCAGCGCGTGTGGTTCGACGGCAACGCCATCCCGATGCGCAGCCGCCAAACCGAATTGCGCGATCGTTACCTGCGCGCGGCGGGCGACTTGCCGCGTGCTTATCCGCCGGGCGGAGAGTGAGCGATGGGGCTGTGCGCGGCCGAGCGTCGGTCGCGCGCATGCGCTTCGATGCGCGTCTTCGATGCGCCTCTGCGACAAAACCCCTCACGAGGCAAGTCTTCGCGACATAAGGGCCGCTTTCCCGCGTCGATCTTGTGAAGGATGATGGGCGTCTCGCCCGGAGAACGCCCATGACACCCACCGCAATCGCGTCGTCTTCGAAAGCGCCCTCGCGCACGATGCACGCGGCATTTCGCTCCACGTTTCGCACGATGCTCTGCGCGGGCGTATTGGCCGCCGGCTTCGCCCATGCCGCATCGCAGACGCCCGCGGAAGCCATTCAACCGTTGGGCGTTTTCCATCGCGGCGAGGCCGTCGCGCGCGACGGTCAAACGTGGATGACATTGTGGGTGAACGAAAGCGCCGGCACCGCGCGTTTGGCGCGTTCGCGCGTGCGGGTGGCGCAAGTGGAAGACCCGATCGTGGACGATACGAGCGAGGGCAGTACGGGCGAGGACACCGGCGAAGAAGTGTCGGTGCCGGTACCGGCCGTAGACGGCGAAACCCCGCTGATGCTGCTGCGCAGCGGGCGCGTCCGGTCCGGTCCGGTGAGGGTCGCGACGATCGAAGGCCGCGGCGCCGACGGCTTGCCCGGGTACACGTTTCGCCTGAACGGTGGGGAATCGCGTCTGGATACGCAGTGCGAACCGCGGCCGGCGCCGGCATCGGACGACAACCGCGATGTCCAACACGCCGTCTGTCGCTTGATCTTGAGCGTCGGCGGCACACGGCAGACGCTGCTGGAAATGGAGGCGACGCGCAGCGCGGGCGGCGCGCTCGGATCATGGACGCTGGGCCATGATGCCGCCCCGCGTGTGTTGTTCGCGGGCGATCTCGATCGCGATGGCGGTTTGGATTTGATTTTCGACACCTCGGATCATTACAACCTCATGTTGCCGACGCTGTTTCTGTCGTCCGCCGCCGGTGCCGGTCAGTTGTTGCGCCGCGTGTCCGAACATCGTGCGGTCGGTTGCTGAGCGCGGCGTCGCCGTATTCGCGTTTGATTCCAAAAGCGTCGCCGAGGGCGACTTCAAGCGCGACTTCTAACCTGATTTCGAGCACAATTCGAAGCACGATTGGACGCAGGATTTAGCAGGCTGTTGAAAACAGCCTGCTAGCGCAGCCAGGGATGGCTGCGACGACGAAGCGAGCGCGTAAGCGATTGATTCGTCGGGAGCCAGTCCGGACATGTGCCGGACTGGTGATTTGAAAAACGCTCACGATGAGCGTTTTTCAACAACCTGTTAGAGGGCATGCGATGAACGACACGACGGTGCGCTGGTATTTCGACATCCTCTCGCCGTTCGCCTATCTGCAATGGCCGAAGGTCAAGGCGGCGATGGCCGAATATCGCATCCAACCGGTACCGATCCTGCTGGCCGCTGTGCTCGATACGCGCGGACAAAAAGGCCCGGCGGAAATTCCGAGCAAACGCGAATTCACTTATCGCCATGCGTTGTGGCAAGCGCGGCGAGCGGGCATGCCGTTGCGGTTTCCGCCGAGCCATCCGTTCAATCCTTTGCCCGCGCTGCGTTTGACCATCGCCGCCGGGGCATCGGTCGCGGCGATCGATGCGGTGTTCGACTGGATTTGGGCGCAAGGGCGCGCGGCCGATAGCGCGGAGGCTGTGCTTCCGCTGTGCGCGGCGCTGCAGGTCGATCCGGCCCTGCTCGCGCACGACAAGGTGAAGACGACGCTGCGCGAGAACACCGAAGCGGCGCTGCGGGCCGGCGTGTTCGGCGTACCGACGTTGGCCGTCGACAACGACGACGGCGGCGTCGATCTGTTCTGGGGCAACGACGCCCACGAGTTCGCGCTGGACGCCTTGCGCGATCCGGCCCTGCTGCGCGACCCCGAAATGCGGCGGCTCTCCGGGCTGCCCGTCGGCGTGCGACGCGGCTGAGCCCCGCGCCGGGTTACTCTGGACACCCCTTCCGCGAGCGCACCGCGATGGCTGTTCGTTATTACCTCAGCTTGCCCGATCCCGCCGCGCTGCCCGCCGCCGGAGAGTTCGCTTTCGCCTCGCATGGCGCCGATGGCTTGGCCGAAGAGTTGCAGGCCGCTTTGCGTGGCGATGCCCTGTTC
>JAGNNB010000134.1 GCA_017990865.1 Lysobacteraceae bacterium | reverse complement strand
TCCAAGCGGAGATCGAGAACGCCCATTTCCGCGACCGGCAGGCCGAAATACCAGTCCGCACCTACGCCCGCAGTTTCCTGCAAATCCGCGCCAATGACATCCAAGCCTGGGCGTCGGGGCGGATTGGGCCGCGGCAGCAACTGGCCGCGCTTCTGCGTCGCTTGGTGAACACTACGGGCATCGATTTGAGCAAGGTCGACTTCCCTGCCTACGACGATGCCGAACGGCCGGGCTGGGATGGCTGCGTCGATTCGGGTGCGGCCACTCCGTGGATCCCGATCGGGGTCTCGGGCTGGGAATTCGGCTGCAACGTAGATCCGGATCGAAAAGCGCAGTCTGACTACAAAGCGCGTCTACGCAACGTGCCGGAAGAAGAGCGCAAGAACACGACCTTCGTTTTTGTCAGCCCCCGCAAGTGGCCGGAAAAACAAGCATGGGAGAAAGCGCGTCGCGCCGAAAAGCAATTCCGAAACGTGCGCGCGCTCGATGCCGGAGATCTGGAACAGTGGCTTGAGCAATCGGTCGCCACACAAACTTGGTTCGCGGAATTAATTGGCGCCAGCACCGAAGGCCTGCGTTCGCTCGAAAGCTGCTGGACCCAGTGGGCCGATCCCACTGAGCCTCGGCTAAGCAGAGAACTGTTTTCCGGGCAGGCAGAAACGGCGAAAGGAGTTCTCACCGACTGGCTGCGGGAACCGACCAGTAGGCCACTGATAATCAGCGCCGAATCGAGCGAAGAAGCGCTAGCGTTCCTGCACTGCGCGGCCGAAGCCTTGGACGATACAACGACCCGGCTCGACAGTCGTTGCATCGTGGTCGACTCCGCTGCCGCCTTGCAGAAGGCGGTGCGAGCCTCCAGTAACTTCATCGCGGTCGTCACTTCCCGCGAGGCAGAAGAGGTAGTCGCGGGCCTGTACCGGAGCCAACCGGTCATCTTGATCAGGCCGCGCACTTCGCTGAACGAGCGTGCCGATAT
This sequence comes from Lysobacteraceae bacterium, assembly GCA_017990865.1. Taxonomy (GTDB): domain Bacteria; phylum Pseudomonadota; class Gammaproteobacteria; order Xanthomonadales; family Xanthomonadaceae; genus Lysobacter_I. The sequence continues at coordinate 6,736 of JAGNNB010000134.1, read as the reverse complement.
CGCCCTCGATGCCCTAGACGACGACTCGTTCCAGAAGGGCATGCAGGCGATGAGAGTCGATGAGCACGAGGCCGAACGGCTTGCGCGAGTATCCGGCCAGTACCCCACGATTCTTCGCCGCACTCTGTCCACGATTCCTTCCATTCAACGTCCAGCTTGGAGCGAGGATCCCGTATTGGCGCAGCAGATCCTCCGTCTGGGCTTGGCGGGTGCATGGGTCACGACCAAAGCAGCCGACTGTGCAGTGCTGGCCGCGTTGTTCGGTACCGACTACGAGCGCGTGGAAGAAGTGCTCGCGCAACTGCGCCACCTGCAAGGCACACCGATATGGGAAGCCGGCAACGTTGCCGGGGTGACCTCAAAGGTAGACATCCTGACTGCCTGCAGCGCCGCCATCACCAAGGCAATGATTGAGCGCTTCTTCGATGTCGCCAGGTCGGTGCTCTCGGAAACCGACCCGGCACTGGACTTGCCGGAAGACGAGAAGTGGGCCGCCTCCTTCTACGGAAAGTCACGCGATCACTCCGGAACCCTGCGCGCGAGCATCTGCGAATCGCTCGTGCTAATGGCGGTATCGGGCGACAAGCTGTTCGGACAAAAGCTCGGCATCAACTGCCGCGGTAAAGTCGATGCACTCGTCCGCACGCTGCTGACGCCGTTCAACGAGCGCACCTGGCTCTCCCAGAGCCGAGACCTGCAACACTACGCGGAAGCTTCCCCCGAGACATTCCTAGAGATCGTGGAGGACGACCTCCGCAGCGATGCGCCCAAGATCCACGCACTGATGAGATCCGGAGGCAATGCCCTGTTCTCGAGCTGCCCGCGCACGGGGTTGTTGTGGGCGCTGGAGTCGCTAGCCTGGGATCCGAAACGCATGCCTCAGGTAGTGGACATACTGGCCACGCTCTCCGCCATCGAAATCACAGACAACATCGGGAACAAGCCCGAGGCGAGCCTGAAAGCAATCTTCCTCTGGTGGATGCCGCAGACCGCGGCGAGTGCGCCACAGCGCACCGCTGCGCTCGAAAGGCTGTGCCGCCAGCACCCGAAGATCGGCTGGCGCGTATGCCTTGCGCAACTCGATACGCACTCCGCTAGCGGCAGCTCGCGGCCGCGGTGGCGCAGTGATGGCATCGGCGCGGGTGGGGTCGATCAGGGAAAAGAGAATAATGAATTTCGACTCAAAGCCGTTGATCTCGCGATCGACAGGCCGCACCACGACCACAACACGCTGGGCGACCTCGTCGAGCATGTGCATCAGTTTGACGACGGGCGGGCGGATCGCCTGTGGTCAACCATCGTCGCATGGCGAGCCTCGAACCCGTCCGAGGAACATATGGCCGCGCTGCGCGAGCGTATCCGGCGTCATACCGACACCCGCCGCGGCCGACAGCGCAACATAACTACTGGCAGCCGAGCCAAGGCACGGGCTACCTATGAATCGCTCGCGCCACAGGACGTTGTGGTTTGCCACCAATGGCTTTTCGCGAACCATTGGGTCGACGAATCTTTCGCCGAGCTCAAGGACGATAACTACGACTTCCGCAAGCGCGATGAACGCATCGCTGCCTTGAGGGTATCTGCTCTGAAGGAAGTGTGGAATGCACAGGGCTACGAAGGATTCGTCCGTCTGTGCGTGTCCGGAAACGCCGCTAGCACGGTCGCATGGCACCTTTCGCACTCGGCCATAGATTTCGACGAGAGCCTCAAAGTTGTGCTGCGCCTGATCAAGGAAGAGAGCGAACAACACCGGCGCGCGATCGACGGCGCAATTTCGGGCATGCTCAACGGGTGCGAAAAATCTGACCTAAATGTCCTTATAGACGACTGCATCGCAACTCTGACCCAAGGCGATGATACAGACGGCATCGTCCGCCTGCTGCTGGCCGCACCGTTCAACGGCGCGACTTGGCGCCACGTCGACATCCTTGATGCCACTGTGCGTGAACGGTACTGGGCCGACGTAATGCCCAGGTGGGAGGGACAGAGCCCAGATGAGTTCCATGTCGCCATCGAGCGGCTAGTCGATGCCAAGCGACCCCGGGCGGCGTTCGAATTCGTCTCGATGGACTTGGACAAGATCGAGCCGCAGGCCCTCTATTCGCTCCTCTGGAGCGTGGCGAGGATCGGCGATGAACCTACGGGCACGCAAATGCTATCCGGGCACCGCATCGCGAAGGCCATCGCTATTCTGGACGAGAGCAAGCAGATCGCCGAGGACTCAATGGCTTCTCTCGAGTTCACCTTTATCGATGCCATTGAGCAGAGCAGGGCCAAGGCCACGAACTTAGAGCGCCAACTGGCAAAATCCCCACTGCTTTACGTGCAGATTCTTTCCTATCTTTATCGACGGGTCGACGATGGCGAGGATCCAGTCGAGTGGAGGATCCAAAACCCCGAGCTCGCAGCTGCGACTGCTAACCGCGCCCACTCGCTGCTCACCCACATCCGGCACCTCCCCGGAACAAACCCGGATGGCTGCGTCGATGAAGTAGCACTTATCGCTTGGATCGAAGAAACCCGTCGCTTAGCGAAGGTCGTCGGCCGCCTCGAATCTGCGGACAAGATGATCGGTGAGCTGCTCTACAGCAAGGAGATTGGCAAAGACGGGATATGGCCCTCGGAGCCGGTGCGTGAGGCACTGGAACATATCCGCTCCCGCGCGATGGCACGAGGCATGTCGCTGGCAACATACAACGGCCGTGGAGTGACTTGGCGAGGCGAAGGCGGTCAGCTGGAACGCGACTTGGCGACGACTTACCAGCGGCACGCCTCAGCGCTTGCGTACAGCCATCCGTTCGTGTTCCAAATGCTGCAGCAGATTGCCGAATTCTATGAGCGCGATGCCGAGTACGAAGATGCTTCTGCGGCCGCGAACCGGCGGCTGAGGCGATGAGAAACGACGTTCAATTAATGTCGGGCGTGTGCTGGCTTTTGTCACGGTAAGGCGCAGCCATGCTGATGAAACACCAGCGTCAGGTTCATTTCGCCAACGTCCGCTTTGCGTCGAAGCCGACATCATCATCCAACCGTCGAATTCGGCCGGCGCTGAAAGATCGGCAGTAGGCTACCCTCAGTCGTCGCTTCGCAACCTTGTCTGCATCTCTGCTTGAGCAGGCAATGCGGAAAACAGCTCTCAGTAACCCACGCATAACCCGATAATTTCTCACGGGTTCTGCGCATGCGAGCTGCAGAGGGTTGAGGTACTTTCCGGAGAAAGACAGACCGGAAGCGAGCCAAACCGGCCGTCTTGGGCGGTGTGTGGCCGAGGCGTTAGCCTGCGCAAAAATGCAGAAACCCCGCAAAAGCGGGGTTCCTGAAATAAACAGCCCAACCGGGAACTATTGGGCTTTATCGAGTGGTGGAGCCAGGGAGGATCGAACTCCCGACCTCGTCATTGCGAACGACGCGCTCTCCCAGCTGAGCTATGGCCCCACGCGGGGAGGCGCATTATACGGCCCGGATTTCGTCGCCGCCAGTCGTGGCGGGGGCGTCGAGGGGAGCGCTCGGCCGGGTGCCCAGCAGCGGGGCCAGGACCGGTTCGAGTTGGGCGCGGCGCCAGCCGGCGAGGGCGCCGGGCCAGTCCTGGCCGTCTTGCAGCGCTTCCAGCCAGCGACGGGACGCCAGCACGCCGTCGGGCAGGTCCAGGCGTGCGCTGAGGCCGGCGACCGCTTGCTGCAGACGTTTGAAGGCTTCGCGATCGCGGTCGTCGCCGCGCGCCAGCGGCATGCGCGCTTCGTCGGCCAGCGGCGTGTCGAGCGCTTGCCAGATCGAGGCGGCCAAGCGTCGCGGCGATTTCGGTTGCGCGTCCAGCCAGGTCTGCAGCGCCGCGACATCGCCCAGCGGCTTGCGCACCAAGGCGTAGGCCAGTTCGTTGTCCAGAATCCAGTTGCGCGGCCGGTCGTGGTCGCGGGCGTAACGCTCGCGCCAGCGCAACAGGCGCAGCAGACGCGCTTGCGCGGCGGGGTCCAGAAACTGCGCGCTGCGCAAAGCCAGATGCGGCCACGGTTCCTGCGCGTCTTCGGCGGCGTTGGCGAGCGCGCGGGCGCAGTCTTCCTCCAGCCACGCGCGACGCCCTTGCGCGTTCAGACGCGCGGTCAGCGTGTCGTGCAGGCGATGCAGATGCCGCACGTCGTCGGCGGCATAGCGCAACTGCGAGGCGGACAACGGCCGGCGCAGCCAATCCGAGCGCGTCTCGCCTTTGTCGACGTCTTCGCCCAGCAAGCCCAGCACGAGTTTCTGATAGCCCAAGCCCGCGCCGACGCCGCACAACGCAGCCGCGGTTTGGGTGTCGAACAGCGGTTCGGGCAGCGCATCGCAGGTGTGCCGCAAGGCGATCAAATCTTCGCCCGCGCTGTGCATCAGCTTCTCGATGCGGCGGTCGCGCAGGATCCGCGCCAGCGCCGCGGGCATGCCCGGGATCAACGGGTCGATCAGCAGAATCCGTCCGCGATCGATCGCGTCGGGTTCGGGGATGGCGATCTGCACCAACGCCAACTGCGGCCAATAGGTCTTTTCGCGAACGAATTCGGTGTCCAGGCCGATACGAGCAGGGAGACCGCCGGTCCGCGCGCCGTCCGAGAACTCGGCGTCCAATGCGGTCGGGTCGGCGATCCATGCCGTGGGCCATGCGGTCGTGAGGTCGGTGGTCAACAGGGCATCCAGTCGGGGCGGGTTCGGGCGGGGCGGCTATGCTATGGCCTGTGATGCGGAACTGCACACCTCTCCCTCGTTTCCGATGCGCCTCGCCCGTGCCGCCGAGCCTTCGCGGCCGCGAGCCGCGGTGCGCGCCGCCGACGATGCGCGGGTTTGCGCGATGCGGGGCATGGCGATCGGCCGCGTCCGCACTGTGCTGGATGCTTGCGCTGTGCTCGATGCTCGCGCTGGCGGCGTGCCGCGACCCGGCGCCCGCGAGCGCCCGGGCACCCAAGGCCCAAGCGACGGTCGCCGCCGCCGATGGCGCCCGCGTGATCGTGAGCGGCGACGACGCCATCGCGGCCAGCCTGACCTGGCGCAGCCCGTCGGTGACGCTGCCTGCCGCCGTCGACGATACCGACCGCGCTGCGCGTGCGGCGATGGCGCGCGACCTCGCCGCGCTGCGCCGTCGCGCCGCCGCGGCGTTGTCGCAAGACCGCCTCTACGAAGACGCCGATGCGGCGATTCCCATCTATCTCGCGCTGGTGGCACGCGATCCCAGCGACGCCGTGGCCGAAAAGGGCCTGCAGCGTGCGTTCGAGCGCTTGATCGCGCTGGGCGCCGCCGCGTTGGCGGAGGCCGATGCCGAGGCGCAGGCGCTGCAGAAGGCGCGCGCGATCGCGGCGGTGGTGCGCACCGTCGGGACCGGTGAACGCGAAGCGGCCGGTTTGGCGTATCTGGGACGCGTCGATGTGGCCGATGCGATGTGGGACATCAACGAAGCGGCCGAACGCGAGTTGGCCGCCGGCCGGCTGGGCGAGGGCGCGCCCGGGCGCAGCAGTCAGGACGGCGCGTTGCCGCGTTTCCGGCAAGCCTTGGCCTTGATGCCGGGCCAGGCGCGCGCGACGCAGGGTTTGGCGGCGGTGGAGAGCGCATTGCTGCGTCGCGCGGAGGCGTCGGCGCAGCGCGGCGATTTCGTCGACGCCGAACTGTGGCTGCAATACGCTGCGAACGTGCGCCCGGGCTTCGACACCGTGCGCGTCGGCCGCGAGCGCGTCGAGGCGGTTCGTCGCGCCAAGATCGCCGCCCTGCACGCCGACGGCATGCGTTTGCTCGAACGGCCGAACATGCCCAACCACCTCAAACGCGCGCGGGAACGATTGGCCGACCTGCTGCTGATCTCCACGCCCGGCGATCCCTTGGCCGCGGCGCTGCGCGCGAAGATCGATTTGGCGACGCACTACGGCCTGCTGCGGCCCGGGCAGCGCTTCGAAGACGCGCTGCAAGGCGTCGGGCGCGGGCCGCGGATGATCGTGGTGCCGCACGGCGGTTTTCGGATGGGCGCGCGCAAGAACGAAATCGACGGCAGCGATGCCGAACGTCCGCAGCGCTACGTGCGTTTCGATCGCGGTTTCGCCATGTCGCTGACCGAAATCACGGTCGGACAGTTCGCCCGGTTCGTCGCGAGCAGCGGCTATCGCCCGCGCGCGGTGCGTCGCGGCCATTCGCTGGTGTACGACCCGCGCGGCGGCAATTTCGTCCATCGCAGCGGCGTGGATTGGCGGCACGATTACGTTGGCCGTCCGGCCGCCGACAGCATGCCGGTGCTGCACATCACCGCCAAGGACGCCGAGGCCTACGCGCGGTGGCTGTCCGAACGCAGCGGCCAGCGTTACCGTTTGCCCAGCGAAGCGGAGTTCGAATACGCCACCCGCGCCGGCAGCACTTCGAGCTTCTCCTGGGGCGACGGTGCGCCGCCGCCGAACGCCGCGAACGTCACCGGCGCGCGCGATGTCGCGCCGGAAGGGCGGCGCTGGGGCAACGCCTTCGCCGGTTACGGCGATGGCCATTGGGGACCGGCGCCGGTCGCGTCGTTCAGGCCCAACGCCTTCGGTTTGTACGATATCGACGGCAACGTCAGCGAATGGGTCGCCGATTGCTGGCATGATGGCTATCGTCGCGCACCGACGCAGGGCGAGGCATGGATCAACCCGGGATGTCGCGTGCGCGTGGTGCGCGGCGGCGCCTGGGCCAACTCGCCGGCGCAGACGCGCTCGGCGTGGCGCATCCATGCCGACGCCGACGTCACCAACGCCAAGAC